>JBBSPQ010000333.1:0-4002 GCA_038258585.1 Pseudomonadales bacterium | reverse complement strand
TTGAACGAGCTATCGTGCTCCTCATCAATGATGATGAGTCCCGGTCGCGCCAGTGGGGTGAACACGGCGGAACGGGTGCCAATGATAATCTCGGCGGTGCCATCTCTCGCCTGTAGCCAAGCCTGAAGGCGTTCGTTGTCGGTCAGACCCGAATGAAGACCGGCAATGCCGCAGCGGAAACGCTGTCGGAAGCGACTGATCGTTTGTGGCGTTAGGCTGATTTCCGGCACCAGCACCAGCGCCTGTTTGCCTTGGGCCAATACCGCAGCAATTGCTTGGAGATACACCTCGGTCTTGCCGCTGCCGGTGACTCCATCGAGCAGGTAGGCGCCGTAGGTATCGAGATTGCGTGAAATCGCATGCACGGCTGTTTGTTGTTCGTCATTCAGTTCAAGGTGGGCTTCGCGATTGTCGGCAACTGCCGTTCTGGACGAGCTTCTTGCCAACCGTTTGCGCTCTGCCGTCTGTACCACACCTGCTTTCTGAAGCGCGCTGAGAGCACTGGTTGAAATACCGGACTCAATGATGGATTCTTTATCCAATTCACCATGCTCGGCCAGAAATTCGACAATCTCGCGTTGCCGCACTGCGCGGGTAAATGTCTCCGCTGCGGGGGCGTCGGCACTGAGTTGCCAGACTTTGATGCCCGCCGCCACGGCTGGCTGGCCCTGTCTAAGCAGGGCGGGCAGCATGGTCTGAAAGACCTCTCCCGGTGGATGCTGATAGTACTGCGCAGCCCACAAATAAATGTCCATCAGAGATTTCGGCAGCAACGGACTATCGTCGAGAACTTCTTCGGCGTGGCGCAGTTTTGATGGGGCAATGGTGGTTTCAGATTCGACCGAAATAAGTACGCCAATCAATTGTCGCGGGCCAAAAGGGACGCGTATGCGCATGCCGGGTTGTAGCTTGTATATCTGTTCTGTGGAGAGTTCTGAGGGTGCTCGATAGTCGAAAAAGCGCCGCAACGGCGACGGGATTGCGAGGCGCAAAATCGGAGGAGACTGTGCTTGTTCTGAACTGGGAGGTGATGACTTTGGCATAGAAAGCTTTGGTAAAGGTGCGACTGCTCGGGCGCTGTGACCAGATGACAAGAGCTATCGGCTCAAATGATATGAGGAGCAGATGGTATGAGGATTATGACACTGTCGCAACCGGCACAGCGCCACATGAATGCTTATCTTTACGGGTCGTGTGACCTTTAAACAATTGGTTTATACTCTTCTCCTTTTTTTGATGCGCTTTTTTCAAAGCACTTTTTTAAAATCTAGCAATGCTCAGGCAAAGACGGAGTGACACAATGGCTGGCGAGCCAGTTCCTGCAGAACTTTTATTGGTAAGAGATCAAATCGACCGTATCGATCACGGCTTGGTGTTGTTGCTGGCGAATCGATTTGCATTGACTCAGCGGGTCGGTGAGTTGAAGGCGGAGCATGGTCTCCAGGCGCTTGATGCTGAACGTGAGAGCCGAAAGCTGACCGCAATTCGTCAGCAGTGCGAACAAAATGGTGTTAACCCTGAGTTAGTAGCCGAGATTCTAGAAAGAGTTATGCGTGAAGTAGTCCTTAACCATAAACGGATTCAGGAAAACCAGTCCTCAAGGCTGTCTTCAAAATAGCGTCTTTGCAACGCTGTGAGGGATGCCTTACGCAAATATCCATATGCCGCTCTTGCGAATGTCCTGCCGTTTGGTAGAATGCTCGCCCGTTTTGCTGGCAAAAAAACGTTTATTCCTTCTATCAGATGGATGAGTTCAACGCTGCCAAGTTCCAGTTTTGAGTTAAATGAGGTGTGGTGCATCGGCAGACCCGGTGTGGCGATACCAGTAAATAGCAATGATGAGGTAATGGCATGAAACCCAATATTCACCCAAATTACGTAGAAATGTCAGCGACTTGCAGTTGCGGCAATGTTCTTAAGACACGCTCAACACTGGGTAAAGACATCCTGGTTGACGTGTGCTCCGAGTGCCACCCGTTCTACACCGGCAAGCAGAAGATTCTTGATGCTGGCGGCCGTGTAGATCGCTTCAACAAGCGTTTCGGTGGTCGTACAGTTAAATAATTGAGGCCTTCGGGCTATTGATTGAGAAAGGCGTCCGGGTTCGCTCCGACGCCTTTTTGTGTTTCTGTACTTTAAATGAAGAACAGAAATCGTTAGAAAATGATTTCAGTGGACAATGATTGGGATTCGTCTGAAGAGTTGCGGTTCTGGGTTGGCTGGCGGGTATTGGTTTCCTGTTGAGGTGCGTTTTCTTCCATGAACAACTCAAACATAGTGTTCGGCTGCCCTGGACGGGCGCTGCGCCCAGTCTGCTTGTCAATCAATCGATCCACTAGGCCGTAGGGCCTTTCCATAGGGCTTTCAGGAGTGTCGGCCAGTATCGGTTTCATATAATCGATCCAGATGGGCACTGGGACTGACGCGCCCTGTTCGTTTTCGCCCATCATCTGGGGCTGATCAAAGCCCACGAAGACGCTGGTGGCGATGGAGGCGTTAAAGCCTGAAAACCAGAGCTCCGTCGGACCATTGGTCGTGCCGGTTTTCCCCATCAGGTCCTGGCGATTGATTTCTCTTCCGACGCGTCGACCACTGCCTTCTTCCACCACTGACCGCATCATGCTCCCTATGACATAGGCCACGCGAGCATCGACAATCTGTTCCGCTGGGATGCTGTTCTGGGGCAAAGATTCACAGTTGTCGCCACACGCCACTGGCTGTTCTGGCAGAGGCACAAGTCCATCGACAGTTTCGATTCTTTTAATAAGCGTGGGATTAACTTTTTGGCCGCCATTGGCGATAGTGGCCAATGCTGTTGCCATTTCCAGTGGCTGCACGTCCTGACTGCCGAGGGCAACGGTAAGATCATTTTTGGGAAAGTTCTCTGTGTGGAACCCAAAGCGTTTGGCGAAAGGCAGAACAAGTTCTGAGCCGAGCTGATCGTAGAGGCGGACCGCTGGCACATTACGGGAATTGGTCAATGCGTAACGCAAAGTAATGGGTCCAACAAAATTTTTCTCAAAATTGTTCGGACGATAATCGCCGCGAGCGAAGGGAGCATCGTTGATTAGAGTTGCCGGGGTATAGCCGTTCTCAATTGCAGTGCCATAGACAAAGGGTTTGAATCCCGATCCTGGTGGGCGCGGCGTTGTGGCCCTGTTCACCTGACTGACGCCAAAGTCGTAGCCGCCCACCAGCGCCAGAATGTCTCCATTATCCGGTGAAACTGAAACAACAGCTCCCTGAAGATCCGGAACCTGTCCTAGGGACCAGGTCTGATCCTTCATCCGTTTGACGCGGACGATGTCGCCCACTTTCACGATTTCACCGGCCTGTTGTGGTCTGGGCCAAGCATTGTCTCTGTTTACAAATGGTGCTGCCCAGCTTAATCCATCCCAGCCGATGCTGACGTTACTGCCATCCTTCAGGAGGGTTTTGATGCTGCGATCCGCAACCTCGGTCACGATGGCGGGTTGTTGATTGCCATACTGGAACCGGGATTCGAGCGCTTCCTGCCATTGTGGCAGCGGATCCGTACCGCTCGCAGGCAAATGTCCTTCGACACCGCGATAACCATGACGACGGTCGTAGTGTTCTTCCAGTCCGTTAACCAGAGCGCTCTGTGCTGCCTGCTGTTTTACGCTATCGATGCTGGTAGTGACTTCGAAACCCTTGCGATAGATATCCTCGCCATACTCTGCATATAGCTCCTGACGGACCATTTCTGCGACGTACGGTGCACTGATTTCAATGCGGCGACTGTGGCGACTGGCGTTGTCCGTGGTGGAGATGGCGGTCTCATATTCTGCGCGGGTAATCATGTCCTGTTCGAACATCTTGGTCAGAACTACATTGCGTCGTGTCGTTGCTCGAGCCGGATCAGCGATAGGGTTACAGGGCGACGGGCAGGGCAGCACTGACACCATCATTGCAAACTGAGGGAGTTCAAGTTCACTGATGGGCTTGCCGTAATAAGCATAGGCAGCCGCATTGATTCCGTCG
>JBBSPQ010000332.1:0-4002 GCA_038258585.1 Pseudomonadales bacterium | reverse complement strand
CGACAGAAGCACCGTTGCCAAACTGATCACCGAGTTGGAAATCGGTATGATTGAAGAGTCGGCAACGGCCATCGGTGACGCGATAGGTCTCGCGGTCAAACACCTGCGCGAACGTCCGGAAAATAGCCGCGTACTGGTGCTGCTTACCGACGGCGTCAACAATGCCGGTGCGATCTCTCCTGTCCAAGCCGGGCAACTGGCGCAGACCGAAAAAATCAGGATTTATACCATTGGTATGGGAGCGGACAGTCTAGTACAGCGTTCTTTCCAAGGTTCACGCTCTATCAACCCGTCCGCTGAACTCGACGAAGAAAATCTCACCTTGATTGCTGAAACCACTGGTGGGCGCTATTTCCGGGCTCGCAATGTCGAAGACCTGGTAGATATCTACGCCGAACTCGACACGCTCGAAACCATTGAGCAGGATGAGCAAACCTACCGTCCGGTCAGTGTTCTGTTCTACTGGCCGTTGGGGGCCGCGGTTCTGCTGAGCTTTCTACTGGCAATTGCCTGCCTGCCGTGGGGCGCGTTGTTACGGTCCAAATCAGCCAGAGAAATTGACTCGACTCCGCAGATCATGACAGGAGGTCAGTCATGACAGAAACGATGTTTTTTGCAGATTTGATGACGAACTTCCATTTCCTGCGTCCTTTATGGTTGCTCGCGCTCATTCCTGCCTTGCTGTTAGTCTTCTATCTCTGGCATATCAATGAAAGAGTCAGTGCTTGGGATCGAGCGATCGACAAGGATCTGCTGCCTTTTCTGTTGGACACGACCAAGACAGTTGCGGAACGCACCCCGCTAGTGTTGTTATTTCTGCTGTGGACATTCGCCATCATCGCTCTGGCCGGACCAGTCTGGCAGAAGATCGCCCAACCGGTGCAGGAACGTCAGGACGCTCTGGTCATTGTGTATGACCAGTCATTATCCATGTACGCGACAGACTACGACCCTAACCGCCTGACCGTCAGCAAACGCAAGCTACTCGACATACTGGACCGACGCGTCGAAGGGCAAACGGCTCTGATTGTCTATGCCGGTGATGCGCATACGGTGACACCCTTGACTGAAGACTCCGTCACCATCACGGCCCTAGTGCCGTCTATCACTCCAAACATCATGCCTTCCTTCGGCAGCAATGCGACTGCTGCTATCGAGTTGGCCAAAAGCCTGCTGGCCGACGCTGGCGCGCTTTCCGGCACTATCATGATGATCACTGACGGTATTGAGCGCAGTGAACATCCTCGCATTGCCGGTCTGCTGACTCAAACTGGATATCGCCTTGCCATTCTTGGGGTAGGAACAGAAGACGGTGCTCCCATTCCGGCAGCAGGTGGTGACTTTCTGCGTGAAGCCGGCGGTCAGATTATCGTTCCCAGACTTGATAGAAGCGCCCTGCAAACGCTCGCCGCTCAAGTGAATGGCCGCTATGCGGACATGGAACTGGCCGACAACGATATCAACTATTTACTGGCAGAAGATGCTTATCTTGATGACGATGAATTGTCCGAGGTGGATGAGAATTTCGACATCTGGTACGAAGTCGGTCCATGGTTGTTATTGCTGATCATGCCTCTAAGCGCACTGATCTTCCGACGCGGCTGGATACTGTCTCTCACTTTGCTTGTCAGTACGTTTGGCATGTTGACTCCCGTAAAGAATGCGGAAGCCTCCGAATGGACCGATTTATGGAAGACACGCGATCAGCAGGCCGCCGACTCCTATAAGGAAGGTGACCCCGCCACAGCAGCGGCTACGTTTGAGTCTCCGGAATGGCGTGGCTCTGCCGCCTATCATGCCGGCGATTACGATGCAGCGATCCAAGCCTATTCGACCCAGCCCTTCGACAAGGCCGATGACCATTACAACATCGGCAACGCATATGCCCATATTGCCTCGTTTGAGCAGGCGATTGCCGCTTACGACGTTGCAATTGCCATGGATCCAAATCACGAAGACGCTATCCATAACCGTGAAATCGTGCAGTCACTGTTAGAAGAACAACAGCAGCAACAAGAGGAAGAGCAGGATCCTCAGGACAGCATGGAACAGGATAAACAGGAAGAGGAAGAAAACTCTGAGGAAAACGAAAACGAGTCCGAAGAGGAAGAGGGCGAAGAACAGCAGGAATCGGGTGAACCGGAGGAAGAACAGGAACAATCGGAACCGCAAGACGGCGAAGATCAGCAGCAAAGCGAAGAGCAAACAGAAGGCGAACAGCCTAATATGAGCACTGCGGAAACCGAGAGTCAGGAATCATTGGAGCAATGGTTGCGTCGACTAGATGATGATCCAGGCGAGCTGTTGCAACGCAAATTCCAGTTTGAGTATCGACGACGCCAATTGGAGAATCGTTCATCCAACCAGTCTGCGGAAGTACAAATATGGTAAATCTGTTAGCTATTCTGCTCACAGCAGCACTTACGCTGTTTTCCACTCAGAGTCACGGTCAGAACGTGACAACGTCGCTGGATCGCACTGAAATAACCAGAGGGGAAACTGTCACCCTAACCCTTCGCGTGGACGGTCAGCAAGGCGGCGTGCAGATGGATCTCCAGCCTCTGGAAGACAATTTTCAGGTGGTCGCAACCCGCACCTCCAGTCAGATGCGCAGTGTCAACAATCGGACCGAATCCTGGATCGACTACCACCTAACGCTTTTCCCACTACAGGAAGGCACACTCGAAATACCTTCGCTGCTTGTTGACGGCGAACGTACGCCGGCCATGAGCATCAACGTGTTGCCGAAGACTCAGACCAGCATCGCGGGTCAGGACCTGTATCTGGAGACTATTGTCAGCAAAGAGAGTATTTATGTTCAAGAGCAACTGCTGTTCACTATTCGCCTTTACTACACTATCAACGGAATTCGCAATCCGATCTTCACCGAACTAAATATGCCCGACACTGTCATCCAGATGATTGGCACACCCAATCAATATGAGAAACTGGTAGACGGCAAACGGTATGGTGTTTACGAAAAACAGTACGCCATATTCCCGCAACGAAGTGGTTCGATTGAAATACCTGACATCATGTTCAGAGGCGAAGTCACAGATGGTTCAAGCAATTATGTGTTCCGTAACCTCAACACCCGCACTATCACGTCCTTTTCTGAAGGCTCCAATATCGAAGTGAAAGAAAAACCTGCCAGCTACCCGGAAAACGCGGTGTGGCTGCCAGCGAGTGAGGTTACCATCAAGGAAGAGTGGGACAATGATTTCACCAATGTGCGCGTCGGCGATGCCCTCACTCGTAAAATCAGTATCGATGCGTATGGCCTAGATGGTGCAGCCTTGCCGCCGCTGCAACTGGCAGGAGTAGACACCGTTAACACCTATCCGGAGCCACCTTCGATATTACGCACTTATATTGATGGCAACATTATGGGCACTCGGACGGAAGAAAGTTCTCTGGTAATGACAGAGACCGGCACGGTTCGCGTACCGGGGCTCACACTGCCCTGGTTCGACATAGATACCGAGGAAGTGAAATATGCCGTTGTGGAAGACTCAGCAATTCGAGTAGGCCCAGTCCGCAGCGCAGCAAGTCAAAGTAACAGCATTCAGGACATGAGTCAGGACTCCCTGGATCAACTGACGGGTCGCTCGACGATGATCAACGGCAGTGACGAGGATGCTCTTATCAGTGTACCGAAAACACCTCTCTGGGTATTTACCCTGGCAGCGGCGTTGACTGCGATGCTGTTCTTTTTCGTGTATCGAAACGGTAAACGAAAGAAACTCGCGGCAGATAGCAAGAAAACCTATGCCGTCAGCGCCCCGATGTACGCACAAGCAATTGATCCCGGCGCTGAAGCAGTGGCATTCAAGGAGCTTACCCGCGCCAGCGAAAATAATCATCTTCCCGCCTTGCGGTTGGCATTGATCGGTTGGGGACGACAGTACTTCCGTGACGCTGACCTGCACAATCTCGACGAACTGGCGCAACGCACAGGAAATCCTGAAATTCATTCGCTATGCCTAAAAATTCAACAAGCAT
>JBBSPQ010000331.1:0-4027 GCA_038258585.1 Pseudomonadales bacterium | reverse complement strand
GGTAAAACCCGTGCTGAGAATCGCCAGAATAATTACTATGAACAATCGGCCACGGAAAGGTTGGAACCAGGTAAGCAGACGCTTGAACGTGGGGCCAAAGTTTTTTGCTTTCACCGTTGGTTGTCCCATCGCGCCCATAGGGCCGCGACCCATCATACCGCCGGGCGCTGGACGCTGACTCTGAACAGGAGTTTCTGTTTCACTTACAGCCTTATTCATTGGTTTGCTCATGCAACATCCTCCGCACGCAACTGCGAGGCAACAATTTCCTGATAGGTAGAACAACTCTCCAACAACTGTGAGTGCGTGCCGCGTCCTACAATTTCGCCCTCCTCCATCACCAGAATCTGATCGGCATCCATAATGGTACCAATGCGCTGGGCAACGATGATGACTGTTGCGCCGCGTAGTTCCTTCTTGAGGGCTGCACGAAGCTTGGCGTCAGTGGTGAAATCCAGAGCCGAGAAACTGTCGTCGAACAGATACACTTCGGCAGGACGCGATATCGCACGCGCGATGGCAAGGCGCTGCCGCTGGCCGCCGGACAGGTTGCGTCCACCCGGTTGTAACGCGTAGTCCATTCCACCTTCCAGAGTGCTGAGAAATGGCTGGGCTTGTGCGGTGGTCGCAGCGCCTGTCAATTGCTCATCGTTTGCTTGTGGGTTGGCAAGCAAAAGATTCTGTTTCACGCTGCCCCTAAAGAGTGTCACCTGCTGCGGCACGTAGCCGATTCGCTGACGCAGCGCCTGCTGAGCGTACTGCCGTGTGTCTACTCCACCCACTTCGATTCTGCCACTTTCCACATCGTAGAAACGGGGAATCATGCTTATAAGAGTAGACTTTCCCGCGCCGGTAGAACCAATGATGGCTGTCACCTTGCCCGGTTCAGCACGGAAATTGATATTTTTCAAAGCGAGTACTTCGGCGCCTGGATAACGGAAATTCACGTTCTTGAACTCAACAGCAGCGGCTTCAGTAGACGCAGTCGGTTGCGCCGGATCCACGATACTCGGCACCACATGCAACACTTCATCGATTCGCAATGCGGCGGCTTGAGCACGCGGCAGAATGTTGAACATCATCGACATCATGATGAAGGCGAATAATATTTGCATCGCGTACTGGGTAAACGCAATCAGGCTGCCCAGTTGCAGTGTGTTTGACTCTATGCGATCGAAACCAAACCACAGCACTGCTAGCGTGGTCATGTTCATCACCAGCATGAGTCCGGGCAACATTAACGCCATCAGTTTATTGACATGCACATAAGTGTCGGAAAGTTCGGCACTGGCGTTATCAAACCGCTTCTGTTCATGATCGACACGGTTGAACGCACGGATGACCCTGACCCCGGTGAGCGATTCACGCAACGTAGAATTGAGTCGATCGATCTTGATCTGAATAGAAGCATAAAGTGGAATGGTCTTGCGTGCTATAAACAGTACCAGCCCAACCAGTATCGGCACCGCTACCACGAGCACCCAAGTCAGTTGATGATCCTTGGTGAACGCCATGACAATACCGCCCACCGCCATCATTGGCGCCATGATCATCATCCGCGCAATGATCAGCGTGACCATCTGCACCTGGGTAATGTCGTTCGTGGCACGGGTGATCAGCGTGGAAGAGCCGAACTGATCGAACTCATGCAGCGAAAACTGGGACACCTTGGTGAACACGGCTGAGCGCAGGTTCTGACCAAAACCAGCGCCGATGTTGGAAGAAATCCAACTCGCCACTACCGCACACGAAATACTGAACAGAGTGATCAACAGCATGTATCCGCCGATCTTGAGGATGTAACCGGTATCCCCCTGCATCACACCCTTGTCGATGATGTCCGCCATCAGGGTTGGCAGGAATAGATCCGACATTACCTGAGCGCCGACCAGCATCATCAAGCCAGCGATAGACCAACGCCAGGGTTTTAAGAAGCGAAACAATTTCAACATGAGGAACCTTCCGTTTTTTCGAGATATTCTGCAGCGGTAGTAAGCAGGCGAATCAGTTGTGCGGTGTCTTTTGCTCCCATGTGGGAGGAGAGACGCTCGAATTCACTGACGTATTCGATTCTTACTTCTTCCAGTTTGGTTTCACCCTGCGCGGTCAGCTTGATCATGACGGCACGTCGGTCTTCGTTATCCTGAGTGCGGGCTATCAACTTTTTAGCCTCAAGACTGCGCAATTGTTGCGCCACGTTGCCAGCGGTTACCCGCAGACGTCGGGCCAATTCGGACGGACGTGCACCATCTGCCTCGGGCAAGCTTTGCAGCAACCACATTAGGTGCCAGTCGGCTCGGCCCAGATCGCCGGTGACCATCGTCTGACTTTGGCTAAAGCCCGCTCGAGTAAACCGTCGCGTAGCACTCAGCAATGCCTCGGCTGAAGGGTCGAAATGACTGGACATGAGTTTGGGATGCTCGTGGCTAACGAAATGCTTTAATGACTAAATAGTTTAGCGGCTAAAGTATATAGGCGTTTATCGAAAATTCAAGTAAAAAAAAAAGGCTCACAAGCAGGGAGTTTGCAGGAGTCTGACTGCCCATAGTAAGAATGCAATTTGCTTAGGTAAACCTAGAGTTTCAACTCCATCGCATGTACGTATTTTCGATCTGGTCTCTCTCCGAGATCGCACCATCCGTGCTTAGTGTTGTAACTCACTGCTCGCGCATTGGCCGGGGATACTGACAGTCTCGCCATCATTACACCATGTCGCCGCTGCAAACGAATGCATCGACCAGAAACTCAACACAGAGATCCGAGTGTCTGTTGAAATCAATGGGTAGAAATTGTAATGGTAAGTTGTCAGCGGCGGCGTCAACTAATCCGGTATAACTAACCATTGAATGTCCAAATTTCTACAAGAATCGTCTTCATTCAGAAATTAATCGTTAAAGTTTGAAATCAGTTTTTCCAAAAATGATATTTAGGACAAAGTTTGGGAAATTACAGCCCCTGTCACGTTTCATAAACATTCACATTTGATAGACAATGTTATAACTTAGGTTCACACTCCGCGCCGACATCAAGTCGCGTCGGATCGATGCATTTTACAGCACATTCATATGGAGAGTTTCATGAAAATTAAACCAGCCCTTGGCGCTGCCCACGTTTGCTTAGTCTCTTGCCTCCTAAGCCCACTCGCGCTGGCTGCGGAACCAGGGATTTACGGTGGTTTCAATCTTGGCGGAGCGTTTTCACAGATCGATAAGACCCGAATTACAAACGAACTTCTGAAACCTGGCTTTACCTATACTGGTCGTAGCTCTGATAACGACGACGTGGGATTCAAATTTTATGGCGGCTACCAGTTTTCGCCTTACTTTGCACTGGAGGCGGGCTATTTCAATCTGGGCAGCTACAACGATTTCGACACATCGGTACTTCCCTTAGGCAAATTAAAGGGCGATATGTCTTACCAAGGTTTTAATCTTGATGCCGTCCTGACTTTCCCCATCACTGACAAGATGTCCGTATTCGGCCGCGCCGGCATGCACAATATGGAGCTGGACAGCGAGTTTGAGGGTACCGGTTATGCGGCAGGCACCTATCCTTCTGTCAACCGCAAACGACATAACACCACAGATAAGTTCGGCGTGGGGATGTCCTACGAGTTGAATAACGCGGTTAGTCTCCGTCTGGAAGCAGAACGCTATCAGTTCGAAGACGTCATACGACGTGACGGCAATATTAACTTGTACTCCCTCGGCGTAGTGTATCGACTCGGTAACTCGAGCTCAGCGCCAGTCGCTGTTGCCTCGACTCCGACTCCAGCGCCGGCTCCACGTCCGGCAGCAGCTCCTGCTCCCGCTCGTACTCCGACGCCTGCACCAACACCGGCACCGTCCCCGGTGGTTACGACTCTTTCTGCAGACTCATTCTTCGGTTTCGATAGGGCCGAGTTGTTACCAGCGGGGATGCGTGAACTCGACACCTTGGCAAGTAGCTTAAATGGCACTCAATACGATGTAATCAATGTCGTCGGCCACACTGACCGCCTGGGTGCCGCCGATTACAATTTGAATCT
>JBBSPQ010000330.1:0-4041 GCA_038258585.1 Pseudomonadales bacterium | reverse complement strand
TGACCCTCAACCGCAGGGATGCGGTTGTGGAGCCCCCAGGGATGGGTTCACGGCGAGTCCCGACTCCCAACCCCAGCCTCCCGACCGAACCCCAAACAAAGACGCACTGAATCATTCCGCGCCACCATCCGCATCAATGTATGCATTGGTGTAATCGTTCTCGGGACCGATAGCTCTTCTGATGATGCCTTTGACCAACGGATGTGTAGCGTAGACTCGGCCACGTTCGTAATTGCCAAGCATGATCACATCGTCATGAATGATGTTCTGAATTACACCGAAGGCATCCATGCGCGCCTTCGTGTCCATAGAATTCTGAGCGATACGAACCTGCTCATCGTACAGAGGACTACTGTAACGGCCCCGGTTGTTCAGGTTCCACGAGGCGTAGAGATCACCAAACGTCAGAGGATCGTTGTAATCTGGCCCCCAGCCCGATAACACAATGTCGAAATTACCGGCATCCATTTTATCCAAACGCTGGCGAAAGGTCTGCGCGTCGATGACTAGGTCCAAGCCCAAATTCTTCTTGAAGACCTCCTGATAGTATTGGCCGGAGATTGTCGCCACCGGCGAGGTGTCAGATAACATAACCAGTGGCGGAATCTGTGTGACACCTAGCTCCTGTTTTGCTTTCTCCAGATATTCTCGGGCCAAGGCAACGTTATAGGGCGATTCAGGCGCCTGATACTCCTCACGGAATGTCTTCTCCACTCCCTGCATCCAAATCGGAAACAGGCTCTTGGCAGGGAGGTAGCCGGGGAGTTTTATGACCCGATCTACCAACTCATTGCCATCTTGGGCCAGTTGCATGGCCTTGCGTAGATTGTAGTTACCGGTAATGCGCCCGGGCCGGAAATTGAAATCGATAAAAAACACGCTGCCATCCATGAACCGGTCGAGATGCCACTTCTGCTGCATAGCACCCTCCAGCATCTCAGCCGTCAGATCCACAATCGCAATGCGGTCGTCTTTAAAAAGGTTCAGGAGTGTGTTTGAGTCAGAGGTGATGTAAGCGGCATTGATGGCGTCGAGCTTGACTCGGTCGGCATCCCAATAATAAGGGTTCTTTTCCATTCGCAAACTCGCGCCATGCACCCAGTTCGTCATTTTGAACGGGCCGCTGTACAAGAGTTCGTCAGCATCAGCGCCATAACGACCATTGGTGGAGTCGTAGAATTTCTCGGGGACGGGGAAAAAAGTCTGGAACGCTACCAATTTATCGAAATAGGCGATGGGCTGTTCCAGTTCGACTTCAAGGGTATGGTCGTCGATGGCGCGTACGCCCACGGAATCAATTGGCACCTCGCCTCTATTAGCTGCTTCGGCATTTTTAATTGCATACAGGATGAACGAGTAGACAGAGCCTGTGGCGGGCGTAAGAACCGTTTTCCAGGCGAATTCGAAGTCATGGGCAGTGATTGGTTCACCATTACTCCAGCGAGCGTTTTCGCGAATCCAGAACGTGGCATGGCTGCCATCAACCTCCCAGCGTTCGGCCAGACCCGGCGCTATCTCACCGTGTTCGTCATAGCGCAGCAGACCTTCCATGACGTGACCGAAGATGATGCCACTCACTGCGTCGGCGCGGATCATGCTGTTCATCTGGGGGGGCTCTTCCCGCAGATAGACGCTAATCTCGTTGTTCTCGACATCCACCGCACCGGCGGCACCCGCCACACCGCTGCTGGTCAGGCTCGCAGCAAACGAAAGGGTGTACATCAGCGCCACCAGTCCCACAATAGCGACCACCGCATAGACGGCCAACTGCTTGCCGGCAGAGCGAATGAAACCATCTTCAGTGGTAATAGGACTCTTCATAAATTCAAGGGGTCATAAACAGGCCTAACAACAGGTCTTCGAATCGAGTGTCCTTGAAGAATACCCCAGCGTTGCCAATGCCGTCGATAGCTGTCGCCAGCATTCTCGTAATGGCATTAATGCCTATTCATAATACAATTCCTCAAAAATCGGAGAAGCCCACATGGAACAAGAAATAGAGCAA
Source organism: Pseudomonadales bacterium (assembly GCA_038258585.1). GTDB lineage: Bacteria > Pseudomonadota > Gammaproteobacteria > Pseudomonadales > Pseudohongiellaceae > UBA5078. The sequence goes on along the minus strand of JBBSPQ010000330.1, from coordinate 2,036 downwards.
GTTGCAGCTATCTATAACCAGATCACCAGTTTTTTGGTGAATTACAGTTTTCAACTGGTTGGCGCATTGATTGTATTCATAGTTGGCCTCCTCGTTGCGCGTAAAGTCGGAAATCTTGTCCATCGACTTTGTTTAAAGAAAAATATCGACGTGACCTTGAGCGGGTTCATCAGCAGCACCGTGCGTATGATCGTGATCATCATGACCGCAGTCATTGCGCTCGGTAAGCTCGGTATAAGTATTACCCCGTTGGTTGCAGCAATAGGCGCCTTATCTCTAGGGGCCGGTCTGGCTATGCAGGGACTGCTCGCCAACTATGGCGCAGGATTGAACATTATTCTGGCGCGTCCGTTCGTTGTGGGAGACACAATTTCCGTACAGGGAGTCAGTGGCCTCGTTAAAGAAGTCCATCTCGCGTACACAGTCCTAACGGACGAAGATGAAGTCAAAATCACTGTGCCCAACAAGCATATTGTGGGAGAAATTATCCACAACTCTCAATCCGATAGCATCGCGGAGCTGAACGTAGGAATAGCGTATCGCAGCAACCCGCATGCCGCTGTGCAGGTAATTCTGCAGGCATTACAAGGTGTTGAAGGGGTCAGCGATAAACGCGCCCCGCTAGTGGGGATTGAGGCATTCGGCGACAGCAGTATCACAATTGGCATTCGTTTCTGGGTGAGAACAAAAACGCGATTCGAAACCCAGTACAAAGCAAACCTGGCGATTTACGATGCATTGAAACTTGCTGGCATTGAAATTCCATTCCCGCAAAGGGAGGTGAGACTCCTCGATAACACCGAACTGACGGCGTGAGCATATGATATGGACCTCATTCCGCTCTTTCGGCAAGAAAAATATTAACTCACCCCTTGCACTGAGAGTATTCGGCACCATATTTTTGTGTTCTGTATTTTCTCACCCTTTACAAACCTTCAAATTATAGGATGAAATTATGAGCGTTCTGGTAGGCAAACAAGCACCCGATTTCACAGTTCCGGCTGTGCTGGCCAATGGCGAGATAGTAGATAGCTATACGCTATCTTCAGCCATTAAAGGCAAATACGGCCTAGTATTCTTCTACCCATTAGACTTTACCTTTGTGTGTCCCTCCGAGCTGATTGCTCTGGACAAGCGCATTGCTGATTTCAAGGCGCGCAACGTAGAAGTCATCGGCGTGTCCATCGACTCCCATTTCACCCACAATGCCTGGCGCAACACGCCAGTAAATGCAGGCGGCATCGGCCAACTCGGCTATACCCTGGCTGCGGACATGAATCACGACATCTGCCGCGCCTACGATGTGGAGTCTGACGGTGGAATGGCCTTCCGCGGTGCCTTCCTCATTGACACTGCCGGGCTAGTTCGCTCGCAGATCGTTAATGACTTGCCACTGGGTCGCAACATAGATGAACTCATTCGTCTGGTTGACGCTCTCCAATTCCATGAAGAGCACGGTGAAGTATGCCCGGCAGGCTGGAATAAAGGCGACAAGGGCATGAATGCCTCTCCGGAAGGCGTTGCCGCCTATCTGTCAGAAAACGCAGACAAACTGTAATCGCGTTCCGGCAGCACGGTCATCCGTCACGATGTCGTGCTGCTCCCCGCTTGAAACCATATGTTTTATTAACCTGCAAAAATGGCGACGGATTCCCGTGCTCGCTTCGTATACCTCACTGAACTCTTGGCTTTTCCACGAAATGCGACGGACGCAAGATGGCAGTGAGATCTCTACTAAGACCAGCTGTATACTGGCGGGCGGGCAATCATGCCGCTGCCGTAGGTCTCCGGAGAACGGATCTCAACATGACAGATGACGAAGAGCTTATGACAGCGATTCAGACCGGGGACATACGTGCCTATGAGTCTGTAGTCAAAAAGCATCTCAAGTCCATCAGCCACTACTCGTTTCGCATGCTGGGCAATAGCAAAGATACTGAAGACATTACTCAGGAGACGTTCTTGCGCCTTTGGACGCATGGCGCGAGCTGGCGAGCCGAGAAGGCCAGTGTGTCGACGTGGCTGCACCGAATAAC
>JBBSPQ010000329.1:0-4044 GCA_038258585.1 Pseudomonadales bacterium | reverse complement strand
TCCGCAGCCTGGGAAACTGGGGGCTGAACTTTGCCGTGCGCGTTTTGTTCGGCGGGAGTTTTACGGATTTGTGCTATGGCTATAACGCCTTTTGGATACGCGCTCTGGAGGCGATGGATCTGGAAGGCGACGGCTTCGAAATCGAAACAATGATGAACATTCGCGCGCTGCGAGCGCAGTTGAAAATCGCTGAAGTCCCCAGCTTCGAGAGCTATCGTGTTCATGGCGAGAGTAATCTGCGTGCGCTTCAGGATGGTTGGCGCGTGCTGAAAACCATTCTCCGTGAGCGGATCAGCGCCCCTAAAAATCACGTCAGTTCACACTGGTCGTGGCAAATGGAAAACCCTCGGAGCGCTTCCTGGAAGCAGGGCAGCTTCTAAATGGATGCGAAATTGTGCGGCGAAGAGTCAACCAGGAGCAACAGCAATGTCCCAACATTCACGACGTGAGATTTTAAAAGGCGGTGTCCTCGCGGCTTCTATCGGCGGTTTTAGCCAGCTCTTTGGCTACACCAGCCTCTTTGCGCAAGACAATGGCGACACGGTGGAAATGATCCTCAATTTGGCGGCAACAGCCGAAATGCTGGCCTGTACCCACTACTACACCGCGCTCACCGATAGCAACATTGAATTGATTCCCAGTGAGCGAAATTTTCTCGTGGCTGCGCTGGACACGGAACATGATCACCTGAAATTTCTAGTGGCGAACGGTGGTCAGCCAGTCACGGCGACTTTTTACACGCCGCGCAATGTCTATAACGACCGCAACACCTTTGCGACCGTCACCCAGCAGGCCGAAAACGCCTTTGTTGCCGCTTATCTGGCAGCCAATCGCCGCATCGCTGAACTGGGAAACTCACTGCTCGCGGCAACTGTCGCCCAAATTGCCGTCACGGAAAGCGTTCATCTGGCCTTGATTCGTCAATTAGGTGGGCTGCTGCCGAATAACATCTCATTGGGTGAAGCGCTTTACTACAGCACATCAGAAGTTCTGCCTGTGCTGAAACCTTTTCTCGAACGCGGCACGGGTTTTTCAGGCCCGCTCTCCTATCCCGGTGACGACGCTATTGTCAACTTCGTTGGCAAGGACGGGGTCACCGCTGTTAAACCTTTTACCGCTTTTTCAACCTCTGGGAGTTCCTCATGAGTCAAGTTTCGCGACGCTCGATGATCAAAGGTGCATTGGTGAGCGGGGCGTCACTGCTCACCTTCAACCAAATATTCGGCTACAACCGAATCTTTGGGCAGACAAACGGCGACGACATGGAAACAATTCTCGCGCTGGCGACGACGGCGGAACTGATTGCCACGACTCACTACTACACGGTGCTGACAGAAAGCAAAATTGCGCTTAGCCCCGACGAAGTGAACATCCTGCGCGGTTTTCTGGACGCCGAATTGCAGCATCTGGAAATCCTTTATGCCAATCAAGGAAACTCGGTAGCGACGCAGTTCTATATTCCGACGGGTGTCTATAACGACCGTCAACAGTTCTCAGAAATTACCGAGCAGCTTGAAACGACCTTCATTGCGGCCTATCTTGCGGCAACTCGTCAATTTGCTGAACTTGGCTTCCCCCTACTCGCCGGGACAGCCGCGCAGGTCGGAGCGATTGAACAGGAACATCTGGCAATTGTTCGGCAGATCGGTGGACGCAGACCCAATAATTCCGCGCTGGCAAAAGCACTCTTCTACAACATTTCTGAAGCCGCGCCCGCCTTGCAGCCGTTTCTCGAAGGGGGCAGCGGTTACGAAGGGCCGAAGCCTTTTCCCGGTGCAGATGCTATTCGTGATCTGATTCGGGATGCGGGCGTTGTTCCAACCGCACCCTATACCGATACCAGTGTATTCACCCAGGCCGTTGCAACTCAGGAAGCCAGCACTGGAATTTGTACAGTAACACCTAGAGGTAACTACAATTGCAATGTCCGCAGCGGCCCCAGCCTTAGCTATGGCGTCGTTGGAAGACTAGCTCCTAACGAAACCCTGACAGTCAATGGTCAGGCCGTCGATAATGATGGGTTCCCCTGGTGGCGCGCGACCACGAATGATCGCTGGATTCGTTCCGACATTGTGCGAGCGGTTGCTGGCGTGTGTGACAGTTTACCGATTGTGGCTAAATAATGGCGACCTGCGAAGCCAATTCTAAAGATCCCATCCAGAGAGAAGCTGCAACATCCAATGAAACTGATATTTTTTAAGTTTCATTGCGCTGCTGGATCTGGGCGCAGCGTAAACAGAAGACGTTCCGGGAAACAGTACGAATGATACTCATTCACTTTTCCGTCCTAGCTGTCTGGTTACTTGAACCTTCCACACTTGCCGTTCTGATCAGGGGTTTCAAGCGACGCCGAGGCGGTCAATATTGGTACAAACAAGGCGCATATTTTGTGCGGGAAGACTACGATACTTGCAACAAGGCAGACGGTAGAAACTCGGATGAAAGTGAAGGGAATTAGCCTTACACTGACATTTCATCAAGTGTGAGGCATTCCTTTGTTCTGGTTTGAGATCTGTTATCTGACCGCCGCTCAAGGAGACATTCAGATTGTGTTGCAGCGGCAAGAAGTCCGCGTGCTGCTCATTGTCGAGATGTTCTCGGCGGAATCCTGCGCAATTACTATCACGACGCCACTTGAAACTCCCCTCATGTTGAGGTTCCTCCACGCTTCAAGATAATACGTTTCCATATCGCCAGGTTTAGTCTTTTACCCCAACTATCGATAAAGTGCTGTCTGTGCCGGGAAAGATGAGTCTATAGACCTTCGGGTGATAATTTCGGCAGACAGTTAGGCAATATCTACAAACCTTAATATGGTAATGTTGCGCTCAATAAACGACTGCATTAGAATTGCCCTCAAACACTTGAGCAGACTACTATAACCAGTGGTGCAAGTCTCAGTTTTGTTCTGATTTTTGTGACCAGATGGGAGGCCGAGACCCATCCTGAACTCTACTACTCCGATATTTTAGCTTTTAGAGGGCCTAAAGTATCACGAAAGCGCAAAATATCAGAGACTTGCACCAGTGGTTATATATACACGCGGTGTTCTCCTGCGCTTAATACCAACTGCTGGCTATCGTCACCATATATGACCAGAATTGTGATGGACTTCTGCGTTGTTATCGTTAGCTTAGGACGCTCCTGAGCGTCAGCTCGACAATCACAGATTAAATCGACATATATGGATGGAGAAAGGGGATAACGCAAAATACCATGACGCTCAGTTAGCCGGATATTCCACAACAAGTCCGTTTTATCGCCTTGTTGCACCCCAATTAAGTATTCAATCGGGACATTGATGGCGGACACGCCAGTCCATCCCACAAAGTCTTTACCGGCTGGTTTACCAGGTTGAAGGTGCTCAGGTGCATAATTTTCCCAAAGGGTCCCCGTCGTCTCGAAAACTGCTGCGATGCTTTTGACATGGTTAAGTGCGATCTCAAACGCGAGCTTGTGATAACCTCGCCTGGTTAAACCGCGCAGCACCATATAATTGGTTGGTGCCCAAACAGCGCCAAGCCAGTAGCCGCCATCAGGATTGTAGACTGAACTTCCATAAGCCTGAGATGGAATACGATGAGGACGATTAAAAGACGCTGGATCGTCTAGGTGAGCCATTAGGTGTCCAGCGCGTTCTTCAGTGACAACCTCGCTTAGCATGGCCCAGTAAGCGCCAATACTTTTGGTATCACTTAAAGTACCGTCAGGAGCAGAGTCATAATAAAAGCGAGTAGTTTCATCCCACATCTCAGTATTTATAAACGTTTTCAGATGTTCATATTCCGCGATCAGTGCATCATTGAATTCATCGCGCCCAATTTCATTGCCAATATCGAGCAGAACGCAGCAATTCAGGGCTTGCTGGGTATTGGCATCAATCCATGAGAAATGTCGGTGATGATATTCTGAATGCGGAATACGGGTTTGATTGTCCATGCCACTAGCCCAACCGCTTGTCCAGTAACTGCCGTTAGGATGAGTACGCCAATCTTTCCACCAGCCATGATATGCAATCAGCACCGGAAAGACAGCTCGCAGACG
>JBBSPQ010000328.1:0-4071 GCA_038258585.1 Pseudomonadales bacterium | reverse complement strand
TGATAGTAATACCGGCATTGTAGATATACCGTCGGTGATTTTTTTGAACAAAAAATACAGCGTACAACTGCAATACTTGGCAGGCAGCAATCCGATGCGCTTCAGCCTGTTAACGCTAACTGAAGTTTTAGTTGAACCCCCGGCGCCAGAGATCACTATCAGCGATTTTGGAGGCAGTCTAACCATTGAGCCGTCACAGGACTTCATTCCTCTGTGCAACGGTTGGGTGCTCATTGGCGACACGACGCGTAATACCTTGGTCGAGCGCAATGTCATTTCCGGGGAAACCGGGGCTGTTTACAAGTTCAACACTGTGCCAGATCAAATGTTGTTGGATGCAGCGACGGGCACTGTCTATCTGTCTACCCATCCGGCGACAAAAAGATTGCACCAATTGGATTTGTTCACAGGTTTAATCAACCAATACAAGCTGACGGAGGGGGGGCGTGATTTCATTCCGCTAGATATGGCCCTTGGCGAGTACGGAGAAGTGTTTACATTGCTCTTCGACCCGCTCTACAAATTGGAAGGAAACAGTCCGGCTGAAGAAGGTTTATGGCTGGGTTTGTTCGACAGGAATGGAGAACCGAGAGTGCCTGCGATACCATTACTGTCGCCGGTGCGAATCGAATATGATTCGGTGCTGGATCATGTGTTTCTCACTACGGAATCGAATCTCGTGACCTTTGATTACGATCCAGAAACTGACGAGATTACTTTTGTGCCTGGCACGGATATTCCAGTGGGCAGTGGCTGTACCGATTTCAGCATTTCCCCGGACGGAGAGCATCTGGCGTATTCCTGCCCGCAGGGAAATGAAATGAGTCCGCATACCAGTATTGTGGATATTGACCCTCGCGACTATTACGACACAGATGGAGAATGGTTTCTCGAAAACGCGCCTACCAGTGCGACATTCGATCAGAGTGGCGAAGTGCTGATCGCCACTGATGGCGCCAAGTTGTATTTCTTTGATGTGGAAACGCATCTGCTCCACGAAAGTTACGCATTGGGATTGTCCGATGGGGAAATTGTGAAAAAGATACGCCTGTCGAAAGACGGCAAGCTGGTTTTGCTTTTTATGGAGACAGGATTGAACGACGCCAGTGGCAAGATTTACTGGATGCCGTTACCGATATATTGATCATTACATATAATCGTCGTCATCTTCATCGTCTTGCTTGACGTTCTCGCCTGGTATGGCGTGCCGCTCGCTGGCCCAATCACCAAAATCAATGAGTTTGCAACGTTTGGAGCAGAAAGGTCGAAACGGACTTTCTTCTGACCAGATCACAATCTCATTGCATGTCGGACAATTGACTTTCAGCTCTCTTTCACTCATTTCCAATACTCATGATCGTAATGCCTAAGACTGCAATGAGCAGTACTTCTCATGCAGGTGGATTACCTGACTGTGCAGATGTTGCAGATCGCCGTCGTTGACAATTAAATCATCGGCCTTCGCAAGACGTTGTTGCCGATTCCACTGAGTCGCCATGATTGCGGTAACCGCATCGCTTGTGGTGGCGTCCCTTTGTCGTGTCCGTTCAATTTGTAGCTTTTCCGGCGCATCGATCACCAGCACTCGATCGCTGAGAACATCCTGTCCTGTCTCCAGCAGCAGCGGGGACGAGAGAATAGCATACTGGGACGTCACCTCGTCCAGCTGCCTGATTGTCTCTTCTCGAATGAGCGGATGCAACAGAGTTTCCAGCCAGGTTTTTTCTTGTGGCTCGAGAAAAATACGCTGGCGTAAAGCTGACCTGTTCAAAGCGCCATTCGACAGTAAAATTTCCGCGCCGAAGTGATTGGCTATTTGCGTCAAGGTGAGTGTTCCAGGTTCGACAACCTGCCGTGCAATAATGTCGGAATCCACGATATTTACTCCGAGCTCTGCAAAAAACGAGGTCGCGGCGCTCTTGCCGCTGCCGATACCTCCGGTTAATCCGACAATGAGTTTCGAGGAGAATGTGGCGTCAGTTCGCTCTCTCATATCACTCTCCATATGACTACATCATTACATCAACATAGAGCTGCGTCAGCGAATCACCCCAGATCAGTGCGATGAATCCTGCGCCAGCGAGATAGGGGCCGAAGGGAATTGGGATGTTACGGTCGCGGCCTAAAAACAGCAGCAGCGATATCCCGACAATGGCGCCTACCAGAGAAGAAAGAATGACAATTAACAGAAGACTTTGCCAACCCATCCAGGCGCCTAGAGCGGCAAGAAGTTTGAAATCGCCGTAACCCATTCCCTCTTTGCCGGTCAGTAGTTTGAAGGCCCAATACAAGGACCACAAAGACAGATACCCTGCGACTGCGCCGAGAATGGCATCTTGGGCACTGATATCTGGAGTTAAGCCTAAAGCGTTGACAAAGAGTCCCAGCCAAAGCAGAGGTAGCGTGATGTTATCGGGCAACAGTTGGTGATCGAAGTCGATCATGGTCAAGGCAATGAGGCTCCAGGTCAGGAACAGCAAAGCCAGAGTAAGCCACGTGGCACCGAACCGCCATGCCACGATTCCTGACAAGACTGCGGTAACGGCTTCAATAATCGGATAACGAATGGAAATGGTTTTGCGACATTTCGCGCATTTGCCACCCAGAAAAACATAACTGAGGACTGGGACATTCTGCCATGCGCGCACCTGAGCATTACATTGCGGGCAGTGTGAATCCGGTTTTACCAGATTGAACACTTTATGTTTTGCAGTTGGATCGTCCTTGGCGAATTTCTCCTCTTCCAGCTCAAGGAATTCACAGCATTGTTGTCTCCAATCCCGCTGCAGCATGACGGGAACCCGATAGATCACTACATTCAGAAAACTGCCTACTAGCAGTCCAATAACAATGGCCAAAATTATCATGGCATTTGGATCGTGCAAGATCAGGTCAATCAGCGTCATCAAAGTCTCGCATGCTGGCGTCTGGGGTCAGACCACTTCAGGTTAAACGACTTGGCCCAACTGGAAAATAGGCAGGTACATGGCGACCATCAGTCCGCCGATAAGCGTGCCGAGTACGCACATTATCAAGGGCTCCATCAGACTGGTCAGTCCATCGACAGCATTGTCGACTTCTGCCTCGTAATAGTTCGCGCACTTGTCCAACATCGAATCCAGCGCCCCTGACTCCTCGCCGATTCCGACCATTTGGGTGATCATGACAGGAAACAGTTCGGTGGTGCGAATTGCAAAGTTAAGTTGCTGACCAGAGCTGACATCATCTCTTATTCTCTTGGTGGCATCCGAGAACACCACATTGCCAGTGGCGCCCGCTACCGATTCCAATGCGTTCACCAATGGGACGCCGGCGGCGAAAGTGGTTGAAAGAGTTCTGGTGAAGCGTGCGTAGCAGGATTTTTCAATGATAGGCCCAATGATTGGCAGTTTTAGCGCCAGTTTGTCCACCGCGTCAGCAAAAACTTTGGAGCGCAATTTCGCTTCCTTGAACGCATATCCAGCGATACCCAGCCCTATCAACAATTTCCACCAGTGTGCGATTGCGAGGTCGGACAGACCAAGCACAAATAGGGTGAAAGCAGGCAATTCGGCACCGAAACTTGAGAAGGTTTCAGCGAACTGTGGAACTACTTTGACCAATAGAATGCCGGTTACGATGATTGCCACTACTACAACGGCGATAGGATAATTCATTGCTTTTTTGATCTTGGCTTTCAATGCTTCGGTCTTTTCCTTGTACGTGGCGACTCTGTCCAACATGGTTTCAAGTGCGCCGGACTGCTCGCCAGACTCGACGAGGTTACAGAACAAGTCATCAAAATAGCGGGGATGTTTACGAATGGAGTCGGCGAAGTTATTTCCCGCAGCGACATCATCCCTAACAGCGCGGACGAGCTTCACCATTGACGGGTTGTCAAGGCTATCACTGACGATTTCAAAAGATTGCACTAACGGAATACCGGCCTTCATCATTGTCGCCAGTTGCCTACTGAAAATGGCAATATCTCCAGGTTTGATTGCCTGTTTTCTGGGGCCGAAGATATCATTTTGCTTACGTTTTACTTTGGTGGCAGTGACGCCCTGTTTGCGGAGTTGGGCCTTAACCAGT
>JBBSPQ010000327.1:0-4076 GCA_038258585.1 Pseudomonadales bacterium | reverse complement strand
GCTGGAGCAGGCCAACGATTACTATCAAAAGCAGTTGCGCAACAATGCCGCCAAAGCCCGCGCAGTCAACTACCTTAAAAGCCGCGGTCTTACTGGCGTCATCGCCAAGCAATTCGGCATCGGTTTTGCGCCACCGGGCTGGGACAACCTGCTCAAAACCCTTGGCACTACCGCCGCGAATATCGAATTACTGATCAAGTCGGGACTACTGATCAAACGCGAACAGGCCAGAGGGGAGCACGAAGACACCGGACGGGACTCGAATCCGTCACCGTCAGAGACCCGCAAAGAAGGACAATACGACCGCTTTCGCGACCGCATCATGTTCCCTATCCGCGATGCACGTGGACGCGTGATTGGCTTCGGAGGTAGGGTTCTCACCGACGAGAAACCCAAGTACCTGAACTCCCCGGAAACTCCGGTTTATCACAAAGGCAACGAGCTGTATGGCCTGTACGAAGCCCGCCGCGCCAACTCCAAACTTAGTCGCTTTGTTATCGTTGAAGGCTACATGGATGTTGTCGCGCTGGCGCAGAACGGCATCAACTACGCTGTGGCAACACTGGGTACAGCGACAAACGCGACTCACCTTGCTCGCCTGTTTCGGTTGGTATCGGATGTCATCTACTGCTTCGATGGCGACCAGGCGGGGCGCACTGCCGCTTGGCGCGGCCTGCAAGCTACTTTACCGATACTCGAAGATGGCAGGCAGGTTCGCTTCCTGTTCTTACCCGAGGGCGAAGACCCTGACACGCTGGTGCGCAAAGTCGGAAAAGACCGATTCAGCCAAATGATCGACAAGGCCACGCCATTGGCCGATTTCTTCTTCGATCATCTCAGCGAAGATCTGGACCCAGACGCGATTGATGGCAAGGCGAAACTCAGCAGTCTTGCGATTCCTTTACTGCGACAGCTACCAACTGGAATCTACCGGCAGCTGATGCTGGATAAACTGGCCACTCTGACTGGAGTTGACAGTCGCACCATCGAAAACATGGTCAGCAAGTCCTCACCTCCTCCGAAAACCAGTTACGACAAGGCTTACGATGACGAGTTTGGCAGCGTTCCACCGGACTACCCCGCACCGCCAGATCACGATTTCGCGCCGAGCAGAACTCCTTACAAAGCGCAGGAAAGTCAGCGCCCGAAAGCCGCGCAAAAGCGCGTCCCACGAAGCCCAGGCCTGAAAGCCATCGAATTGTTGCTGTACCGGCCCGCGGTTGCGACCGAATTGGAAGTTGACTTGGAACTATTACGAGAAAATGGCGACCAATATACAGATTTGCTGTTAGAACTCATTGAATTGACGAAACTTAGCCCCACTATAAGCACCTACACCCTTTTAGGGCACTTTTACGGGACACAACCCGGTAATCAGCTAGCATTGCTGCTGAAGAATGAAAAGATTACCCCGCTTGAAGGGGTCGCAAGTGAATTTATCTACCTGGTTGAAAAACTGGTGCTGGACGCTAAGCAGAAGCAGCACAAGAAGCAGCAGCTTGAACAACTCCAGCTGCGACTTCGGTCAGGTAAAACATAACGCTGAATTGAATTGGCTGCTGGCATGGCACTCTCTATGAGGCTATAATGCCCGGCTGTTTTTAACCACCATGCTTACAGATTTGGTCATTTTCTGACCGACAACGGGATCCCATGTCTGACACTCGATTAGTCCTTACGCCACAATCAGGTCTCAAGGCCCTTATCGCTAAAGGTAAGGAGCAAGGCTACCTTACTTATACAGAGGTCAACGATCACCTTCCGGAATCAATTTCCGATCCCGATCAGGTCGAAGACATCATTCAGATGATCAACGACATGGGCATCAAGGTCTATGAGACCGCGCCTGATGCCGACACTCTGCTGATGAACGAAGGCGATGGCAATACCGACGAAGTCGCTGCTGCCGAAGCGGCGGCTGCGCTTGCCGCTGTAGAAAACGAAGCTGGCCGAACAACCGATCCCGTCCGCATGTATATGCGTGAAATGGGCACCGTTGAATTGCTGACTCGCGAAGGCGAGATCGTGATTGCCAAGCGCATCGAAGAAGGCTTGCGTGAACTCATGAAAGCCATGGCCTACTTTCCTGGCACCGTGTCCCATATTCTCAAGGAATATGACGGCGTGGACACCGAAGAAAGACGCCTGAGCGATATCATAACCGGTTACCTTTCTCCCGACGATGAAGATCCGATTCCAGCTACAGCGCCGGAAGCCGACACGGAAGACACCAGCGCCAGTGACGACTCTAAAGACGATGACGATGACGACGATCTGGACAATTCAGAGGATGACGAAGGCACAGTCGGACCTGATCCGGAAGAAGCACGCCTGCGCTTTACCGAGTTACGTGATCAATTCACGGCAACCGAAGCGGTTATCAAGAAGCACGGTCGCGCACACAAAAAGACGCACGTCGAGTTGGACAAACTGGGCGACAGCTTCAAGACTTTCAAGCTGACACCTAAACAGTTCGAACCCTTACTTGGCCACATTCGCAATGTACTGCAACGGGTTCGTCGCAATGAGCGCGCCATCCTCACATTGTGCGTGCGTAATGCCGGCATGCCGCGCAGAACATTTATCCAGCTCTTCCCAAGCAATGAAGTGAATGAGAAGTGGGTAGACGATCTGGTCGCGATGAAGGAATCGTGGTCCGATGCGATTGGCAATCTGAAAACCGAAATCATCCGCGCCCAGAAGAAACTGGTAGTGCTGGAAGCGGAGAATGGGGTCAGTGTTGCCGAGATCAAAGAAATCAACCGCAACATGTCGATCGGCGAAGCCAAATCTCGTCGTGCCAAGAAAGAAATGGTTGAGGCTAACCTGCGTCTGGTAATTTCGATTGCCAAGAAGTACACCAACCGTGGCCTGCAATTCCTCGACCTGATTCAGGAAGGCAACATCGGCCTGATGAAAGCAGTAGACAAGTTCGAGTATCGTCGCGGCTATAAATTCTCTACGTATGCAACGTGGTGGATTCGTCAGGCAATCACTCGCTCTATCGCGGATCAGGCGCGCACCATTCGCATCCCTGTGCATATGATCGAGACCATCAACAAGCTCAATCGTATTTCCAGACAAATGGTGCACGAAAAAGGCCGCGAGCCAACGCCGGAAGAACTGGGCGAGCGCATGGACATGACTGAAGACAAGGTACGCCGCGTCCTCAAGATTGCCAAAGAGCCTATCTCTATGGAGACGCCGATTGGTGATGATGAAGATTCGCATCTGGGCGATTTCATCGAAGACTCTACGGTGGATTCACCGGTGGATTCCTCTATCGATGAAGGCCTGCGTGAAGCGACTAAAGATGTGTTGTCGAGCCTGACAGCAAGAGAAGCCAAAGTGCTGAGAATGCGTTTTGGTATCGATATGAACACAGACCACACGCTGGAAGAAGTGGGCAAGCAGTTCGACGTGACCCGTGAGCGCATTCGTCAGATCGAAGCGAAAGCCTTGCGTAAACTGCGTCACCCGACCCGTTCCGACCATCTGCGCAGCTTCCTTGACGAGTAATCGTCAGAAGAACTAATCGCTGACCGCGCTTTCCGCAAAATCAGCAGACATAAAATACCCCGGCACCTAGGCCGGGGTTTTTGTTTGTGCAGAAATTACACGTGACGCTTAGAACGAAACGCGGGTTCCTAAGTAGAAGCGACGTGGGCTGACCCATGCGCTACCTTGACCGAAGGTGTACACACCATCACCGCCAATCAGTTCCTGCTGACGAGTCTCGGCCTGATCATCCAGTACGTTGAAGATATCCAGGAAGAACTCAGCAGTATAGTTGTTGAGGAAATCCAAGGAGTACTTGGCTCTGAAGTCCAGCGTTCCGTATGAGTCAGTGGTATGTGACCCTACTGTGCCCGGCGCCAACCAACGAGTGGTTGTACCCATGTCTTCGTAAGCCGTGCCTACCCGAACAGGTGTGTGACGACCGTACTGAGAGAATGTCTCGCTGTAGATCAAACCAGAGTTCCAGTTGTAGATCGCACCGAGCTCAATACCGTTCTCAAACGTGTAGGACCCAGCAACCTTGAACAAATGTTCAATGCTGCCTGGCTGAGGACCAT
>JBBSPQ010000326.1:0-4134 GCA_038258585.1 Pseudomonadales bacterium | reverse complement strand
GCACTTCCGCCATCCATGGCGGTCGGATGGCGCGGTCCGAGCCCCACATGGACGTGCTCGTGGGCGTCTCCTGACTGCTCTATCCCCATCCGCTGCTCCACGGACACCGAACTGAACCTCCGTCGGATTACCAGCCTACACAAATAACCTGCAACGAGAAATTGACAGAAATCCGCGTCAATCATTCGTCTGGAACTTGTCTAAAAAGGTCAAAATCTTGACCCATCTCACACAGCCAATTTTTAACGTGTTGAAATAAAACAATTAATTATGCTGGCACAGAGATTGCTCTGTCGTGATGACGCGTCGTAAAGCACGCATTGACCACTGACGGAACCTCCATGGCCGCAACAGCACACACAGTCAGACAAGAAATCATCGCCGCAAGCGCGCGCAATGATGGGCTGTGGCAAGAGCAAGGGATTGAACTCAACAATCCCGCGGCACTGCAAATTGCCTTTCAGGCCTTCAACGAACTCTCCAATGAACTCAGCGGCGCCTATCAAATACTACAGGGTCGCGTCGAACAGCTGACGTGCGAGATCGAACAGGTCAACGACCAGCGTTTGCAGGAAACGTCGGAAAAAGAACGCATCGCCAGCCGACTCGAGAATCTGTTGCAACTGCTACCTGGTGGCGTCATTGTGCTGAACAGTCAGGGGCAGGTCAGCGAATGCAATCCTGCGGCGATCGAACTATTGGGCGAACCTCTGCTGGGTCAATACTGGCGCGACATCATTCGTCATCGCTTCGCACCACGCAACGACGATGGTCACGAAATTTCTCTCAAAAACGGCAAACGCATCAGTCTCGCAACACGGTCACTCAATGATGAGCCGGGTCAGATCATACTGCTCACAGATCAGACTGAGACACGCCGTCTGCAACAACATCTGAGTCGTCACCAACGTTTGTCTGCCATGGGTAAGATGGTTTCCTCGCTTGCTCACCAGATTCGCACGCCGCTGTCTGCCGCCATGCTTTATGCCGGTCAGCTGGCTAGCCCCGAGGCGACTCTCGAACAAACAACCCGCTTCTCCGGCAAACTTTTATCCCGTCTTCACAACATGGAGCGGCAGGTAAAGGACATGCTGATCTTTGCCCGTGGTGACGCAGTGCTCGACGAAACGTTGAGCATGCCAGCGCTTTTTGACGAGCTGAAGATCGCTTCGGAAGTACTGCTGCGTAGCAATTTCAGCTGCCAGTGGCACAACGATGCGGGTAGCGTATTGATTCGCTGCAATCGCGAATCCTTCATCGGTGCCATGCTGAATCTGGTTGAGAATGCGCTCCAGTCTGCAGGGCAGGGTGCCACGTTGCACATCCGCGCAGAATTGCCAGAGGCAGCAGAACAAACTGCCGTTCGCATCTATGTGCATGACGACGGCCCTGGTATCGCGCCTGCGTTGCTCGAACAAATCACAGAACCTTTCTTCACCACCCGTCCTCAGGGCACCGGGCTTGGACTTGCAGTAGCACAAGTCGTTGCCAAGGCTCACAAGGGACAATTCTTCATCGATTCGCAATGCGCACCGGTGCAACCAACCGGAACTCGGGCAGGATTTATTTTACCTTGCACCAATGGTTCACCGATTGACACTAAACAGACGAGGACGATATGAGCAAGGCAACCATACTGATAGTAGAGGATGACTGGGACCTGCGTGAGGCACTGTGCGACACGCTGGACGTGGCCGGTTTCCGCGTTGTGCCCGCCCGCTCTGCAGAAGAGGCGTTGGAAATCTTGGCGACTCGTCAAGTCGACATGCTCGTCTCTGATGTGAACATGGGCGACATGGATGGTCATGAGTTGCTGCAACGCGTTCGCGCACAGTCGCCGATGTTACCGGTGTTGCTTATCACCGCTTACGGCAGCATCAGTAAATCTGTGGAAGCAATGCGAAGTGGCGCTGTCGATTATCTGGTGAAACCATTCGATCCGCAGACGCTGGTAGAGGCAGTGCGCCAATATGTCGCCGCGCCATCAAAACCTGCGGACGCAGAACCCGTCGCGGAAGAGGCCTCCAGTCAACAGTTACTGACGATGGCGCGCAAGGTTGCCGCGTCGGATGCAACTGTCCTGATTTCTGGCGAGAGCGGTACGGGTAAAGAAGTGCTGGCGCGTTACATTCATCGCCAATCGCCGCGTGCTGAAAATACTTTCATTGCCATCAACTGCGCAGCGATTCCCGAGAATATGCTGGAAGCTACGTTGTTCGGACATGAGAAGGGCGCATTCACCGGTGCCTATGCCAGCGCTCAGGGAAAGTTCGAGCAGGCCGATGGTGGCACGATTTTGCTCGACGAAATTTCGGAAATGGATATTGGTTTGCAGGCCAAGATTCTGCGCGTACTACAGGAACGCGAAGTTGAACGCGTCGGCGGACGCAAAGTTATTTCTCTGGACGTTCGCGTGATTGCGACGACAAACCGCGACCTGCGTCAGTGCGTCGCGAATGGTACGTTCCGCGAAGATCTTTATTATCGTCTCAGTGTATTCCCACTGCAGTGGTTACCGCTGCGTGAGCGCAAGAAAGATATCGTGCCTGTGGCACAACGTCTGCTTCAGCGTCATGGCAAAAAAATGGCGCGCGCTTCTCTGAGCTTCGATTTCAGCGCCCAGACTCTGCTTGAATCTTATCCGTGGCCAGGCAACGTGCGGGAATTGGATAACGTGATTCAACGTGCGCTCATCATGCAGGATGGCAACGTGATTTCGGCGGCCCACCTTGCGATTGATGCAACGGGTGTGCAAGCACCGCTTCCGTCACGCAGCAACGAATTTAGTGTCAGCTCTTTGACGCAAAATGCTGGCACAGATTCTGCGTCTGCAATTGACAATGAGGCAGATGAAGGTGCGCTGGGCAGCGATCTCAAGCAGCGCGAATTCGAGATAATCATGAGCACTCTCAGACAACAGGGAGGACGCCGCAAAGAGACCGCAGAAGTGCTGGGTGTAAGCGCGAGGACATTGCGTTACAAGATGGCGCGGATGCGGGATTGTGGCATCAACATCGAATCAATATTGAACGTCTATTGACCACTAGGTTAGACAGATAAGCCGACGACCAAGCCCGAAGCAGTAAAGGAGAGAATAGGAAATGAGCGAGATCACCAATCGAGTCGACGTTAACCGTGTGCTGATGCAGATGCGTGAGATGCGTGCGCAGGTACAGCCACAGTCAACGCAGGAGTTGACGAATGGTGGTATGAATATGCGTGGCATTACAGAAAGTAATGGTCTTAGCGCCGCTGCTCGTTCCGATCTCGTTAATGCGTCGCAAAGCAGTGAGAGCAGCAGCTTTTCGGATCTGTTGCGCCAAGCGGTTGACTCCGTCAATGAAACGCAGACGCGTTCCGCTGACTTGCAGACCGCTTATGAATTGGGTGACAAGAACGTGGATATTACTCAGGTGATGATTCAGATGCAGAAAGCGTCGGTGTCATTTGAGGCCATGACTCAGGTGCGTAATCGTCTGGTTAGTGCCTATCAAGACATTATGAATATGCCTCTGTAAGCTAATGATTTTAAAAAGATTATAGGTCTATTCTAGAAATTGCTTTAACAACTAATTTCATTTTATCCAAACAGAAGACACAACCATGGCAACAACAGGCGACGCAGCGGCAAGACCCTCTGGCGACAGCGCGGCAGCGGCAGGCTCAGGACGCAGACTTACCGATAGTATGAGCAGCGACTTCCTCGCTGGTTTCCTGCGTCTGGACATTGTGAGACAACTGGGTCTGATGACCGGATTGGCCGCCAGTGTCGCGCTAGGCTTTGCTGTTGTTCTATGGTCTCGTGGGGAAAGTTATCAGCCGCTGTATGCGGACATGAACGGCTACGACATGGCACAGTTGGTCGAAGTGTTGGACACTCGTAATCTGCAGTACAAGGTTGAACCTGCCAGTGGTGTGGTGCTAGTGCCGACCGGACAAGTGTCGGCCTTGCGTCTGCAGATGGCGGCCGCGGGTATCACTCGCGACACCGGCTATGGCTACGAATCTCTCGACGAGGAGCAAGGGCTTGGCACCAGTCAGTTCATGGAAGCCAACCGTTACAAACGCAGCCAGGAAGGCGAACTACAACGCACGATTATGGGCTTTCGCAACGTGCAGTCAGCTCGTGTGCAT
>JBBSPQ010000325.1:0-4134 GCA_038258585.1 Pseudomonadales bacterium | reverse complement strand
CAGCCGTCATTGTTGGATAGAACGACGATTGGTTTGCCTTTCAAGTCGGGGCGGAAAATCGCCTCGCACGAAGCGTAGAATGTATTGCCGTCTAGGAGTGCGAACACAGTGTATTCACCACGTGGACCACGACACCGAATATCTGAAACTCACTTCCCTCAGGGATGAGTATGGGTTCGGCTCCCGGATTACTTGAGCACAGAAGTCGCCGACGCAAATGCAACTTTTTGCAGGTAAATCGCCCGTCCAAAGCCGCAATGACGATGTCTCCCTCGCGAGCCTTGATGGAGCGATCGACAATGAGAAGGGCTTTGTCCTGAATGCCTGCCTCGACCATTGATGTCCCGTGGGCCCTGACCATGAAGGTGGCCGCCGGACGCCGCACCAGATGCTCATTGAGGTCCAGCACATCTTCAATATAATCGTCTGCCGGACTGGGAAAGCCCGCCGGGACGCGGCTGCTGTACAATGGCAACAGGGTCTTAGCGTGTGTGGGCGCAAGGGTCAGGAAGACATTGGACAAGGTCATGGTACAAGCAGCTTTGGGAAGTATATTCTGGAGCTGTAAATTTATACAGTATTTCACTGGCACGCAAGTGCAGAGTGCCCTCGACAGAAAGTCCCGTAAATAACGCCACTGGATGAGTAAATGTGTTCACGTTTTAATCTGAACGACAGTGAGGAGGTTTGGAGGCTGTTGGAGGAGCTGGCAGTATGCGAGCCTGAGCTCACCTTCTCGGCCGATATTTGGTTCAATATGGAAACGGGGGAAATCGTGATAGGAGCCAGTATCATGACGCTCGGACCCCTGGCACAGTGGAAGAACCTACACCCCGATAGACCGACCCAGTAAATGGAATCCTATAGGGGGCAGTTACCTAATCAATTAGCAACGGGAGTGTGGATATGAAATTCTTGGAAAATGGTGTAATTGCGATATGTCTGGCCACAATGTCAATCCCGGCATTGTCAGAGGAATTGGGCAGCGTTGATACGAAGTGGAGGCCATTGTCGCCGGACGATAAAATACGTCTGGATGTATTCGATGACGAGAAGATTGAGGGCATTGCCTGTTATTTGAGCAGAGCTGAGACGGGTGGTTACAGTGGTGCTTTGGGTTTCGCGGAGGACACGTCAGATGCCTCTTTAGATTGTCGTCAAGTAGGACCTATATCGATTAAAGAGCCTTTTGAAAAAGGAGAGTTAGTATTCAGGGAGCGACGTTCCCTGATATTCAAAAGTATGAAGGTTCTTCGCTTTTGCGACGCCAAACGTAACGCATTGGTCTATTTGGTGTACAGCGAAAGGGTCATAGAAGGTTCTCCTAAAAATTCGGTGTCTGCAGTGCCCATAGCCCCATGGGGCGGCGGCGTCAATGCAGCAGTGCTGCCCCGTTGCAATTACTCTGGATAGTGCCGGAGTGTCTTGCTGGTATGCCCAGCAGGAATTGAACTTGGGGCCAACGGATTATGAGGCAGTGGAACGGGCTGCCTTTCTCTGTTGTAAGTCGAAGAATTTGAAGAGTCTCGAGCGGTTTTTAGAGGCGGAACGCGCACCGCGGCAAAAAAATGGGGGGCAATCACAACGTGTTCAATGTAGTTATTTCCTACCCACCAGCATAATTTTCTCACTTGCTCTGAAATATTCAAACATCCAAATGTACTTGACTCAAAAATAGCTTTATTATCAATGGGATACTCGCGATATCTAATCTGGCATATAGCTTGCTTGGTTTAACCCACTCTCGCATTAAAGTAATGAGTGAGTATGAAACATTATGGTAAAGAAAAACAAAGCGAGATGTTCCCAACGTCAAGGACAGTGGTCTGGATATGCAGACGTTGAAGAAAAGTTGGTAAAACGTAAGGAAGCGTTGCAGAAAGAAATTTAAGTATTTTGTGTTACGAGCGAGCTGAGTATCGAGGCTACGTCTCACCATTCTATTATTGGAGTTTATTATGAAAAAATTATCTTTGTTGGCTATAGCACTGGCAAGTACAACTGTAACATCCGCTGTATATGCTCAAGGCGCCGATCTGCCAATGTTGAATCAAGGCGCTAAAGAACTTGCACTGTCAGGTACGTTAGAGTTTCCAGATTTTGAAAAAATCGATTTCGATATAGACACCTCTTACGGGTACTTCTTTCGAGATGGATGGGAGCTCGGGATAAGAGCTTTGGGTTCTGATTTAGGAGGAGTAGAGCGTTTCGATGTGAGTGGTTTCACGGAATATAACTTTAACCGTGGCAGCAATATCGTACCTTACCTTGGAGCCTCAGTGGGCCTTGCCAATTTTAGTTACGATGAAGGCAGCTTTGATGCCTCCACTAATCTGGATGCTGATGGTACTGCGACGGTCTTTGAAATCCAGGCAGGCATTAAGTGGTTTATTCGGCCTTACATGGCCATTTCTACTGCCATTGGTTTTAATGTGGCCAGTGACGACATCTACGCCGCGGACAATAATCTGGAAGACAACCTCACTCGCGTCAGAGTTGGATTGCGTTACTACTTCTAATCAACTGATCCCTGCCTGAGCAAGAGCCGAGTAGAATTAGTTCATTGCGCGAAAGCAATTGGGCTAGTTCTAGTTGGCTTACGTGCGTTCAGATAGTAGTTGTCGGGACTATAATGACAGCGTCAACATCTGGTAAAAGGGGTAAGCAAATGACTAGCATTACGGGACTTGTTGCGAAGGATATTATGGAATCTTCAGTCGTCTGTATTGGGCTGCATGAGAGGTTGGATGAAATCGGTGAAAAACTAATAAATTCTAAAGTGACAGGGATGCCAGTTGTTGACGAAGGTCGACTCGTTGGAATAGTCACCCGTAGCGATGTTGTGAGAGCACCGGTCCATTTGAAATCCATGGACGAATACGTTTCGGATCGTCTGCGGGAAAATAGTTTGCAACAACAGCCTAGCACCGATATTCAAGGCTTCCGTTCCCGCCTTAAATATTTGACTGTCGCTGATGTAATGACCACGGGAGTCGTCACCTGCGCACCGGACACTCCTGTAGAAGAAATTGGCACTAAGATGGTTCGTCATCATATTCACCGAATTGTGGTAATCGTCGATGATCGACCAGTGGGAATTGTCGGAAGTTTGGATTTGGTCAAGCTATTGGTTCGTTGATATGAACACGCCAATAAAACTAGAAAAAAATAAGTGGGCTCCGTGATTACGCTAAATGACACCACAAATCAAACGAAGATTGAAGCCGCTTGGTTTGAAAGTGAAGCCAAGTTTCGCATCATTACTGATGCGTTGCCACAAATGGTCTGGTCCACGCTACCCAACGGATATCATGATTACTTCAATCGCCAGTGGTATCAGTTCACTGGGGTCGCCGTTGGAACCACCGATGGGGATGGGTGGAAGAAAATTTTTCATCCAGAAGACCAAAACTATGCGACGAGATTATTGTCGCATAGTCTTGCCACAGGAGAACCTTATGAAATAGTTTATCGCCTAAGGCATCACTCTGGTGAGTATCGTTGGACCTTAGGGCGCGCCCTTGCCGTTTTAAGTAAATCGGGAACAATTCTACGTTGGATGGGGACCTGTACCGATATTCATGAACAAAAAATGGCCGAGGAAGAACTAAAGATTGCTAGTGCACGCAAGGATGAGTTCCTAGCGATGTTGGCGCATGAGTTGCGCAATCCTCTTGCCCCCATCAGCGCTGCAACACAACTTTTAATGGCCTCAGATAACGATAAAAACAAGATACTCGAATACGGCAATATTCTTATAAGACAAGTCCAGCATATGACAAGTTTGCTTGATGATTTGTTGGACGTCTCGCGTGTCACCCGTGGCGTGATCGAACTGAAAAGATCAGATGTTGATATGAAGCATGTTGTGAGCCGAGCCGTTGAACAGACGCGCCCTCTATTTGAAGAACGCCATCAACAAGTGAATGTCCTCGTGGTCTCATCGCCAGCTTATGTTCGTGGAGACAGAACACGGCTTGTTCAGATCGTCGTTAACATTCTCAGTAACGCCGCCAAGTATTCTCCTCAAGGTGGTCATATAGAAGTGTTTCTGGACGTCCAAAATGGCGAGGTGATCACCTCTATAAAGGACAATGGCAGTGGGATTCTCCCTTCATTAGCTCCCTATATTTT
>JBBSPQ010000324.1:0-4161 GCA_038258585.1 Pseudomonadales bacterium | reverse complement strand
TAGATTTCGATCTTCTTGCAGACGAATTATCAGATTGTCTTGGCTCATCTGATAGTGAGTTACGCGATGAACTCGCCTACGGCCTTCTTGCCAATTGGCTGCGCAATGACAGGCTGTCAGCACAATCGCGGCATAGGCTTATTGCAAAGCTGACAACGAATCTTCAGATATCCTCAATAGATAGCAGTTTGGTCAGGTCGTTTTCCGCTTTGATATTAAGTGAACTCTTACGGGCAGACGCGATTTCCGAGGTTCTGTCATCATCAGAACGTAAGCAGCTCTTGCAAATTACTGCTGCTACAATTTCTGCTGAAAATGACTATAGAGGATTTGTTGTTGGTATCGGATGGGTTCATCCAATTGCGCACGAGGCAGATTTGTTGTGGCGTTTTGCGCTGCATCCCGACACTGGTGTTGAAGACGCTGAATTGATATTACCGGCGATCAGGACTAAGGCTATCTCATCGTTTCAGCCTTATTCTTTCAACGAGCCGGATCGGATGGCTCGAGTCATCGCATCTCTTGTCAGACGAGAATTGCCCGATACTCAGGTGTTAGTCAACTGGTTGGACAGTTTTGCGGTTCCAGAAAACGTTTCTTCGTGGACTGATGTGTTTGGGAGCATTGAGGGAATGAACGAACTACACAATACTAAGCAGTTCATTCGTTCCTTGTCGGATCAGTTGTCTTCATCCCAGATCGATCCTGAAATTCAAAACAAGCTTGAGGAATTGGTAAAGATGTTTACATCCCTGATTTAGGGCGGAACTATGGCTTTTGTCTTCCTATCACCGAATGTACATTATCTGGGGTTGTTGATAACTTGTTGGTTTAAGGAGCTTTGAATGCGTGCTGGCAAATTCTGGCTGATACCCGTGGCATTGTTTTCTGGGTTCATCTTGTACTGGATCTTTGCCGTACCCGTTGTCGGTGAGGTCGCTTTGCCCTCTGGACCCGAGTCTACGGCGCGCGGCGAGTACTTGGTTGCCGCTGGTGGTTGTTATGGCTGTCACGAAGGACAGGCGAACGGCAATGCGTTAAGTGGCGGGATGGCGCTTGAATCTGATTTTGGGATTTTCTACGCACCCAATATTACGCCGGATGTTGAGACCGGGATTGGAGAGTGGGAAGGTAAAGATTTTTTGGCCGCCATGAAGCACGGTAGAAGTCCTTCTGGCGCGTTCTATTTTCCCGCTTTTCCGTATCGGTCCTATGCAGGGATGTCTGACGAAGATGTGCTAGACATTGCCGCATATCTACTTGCGCAACCGGCGGTGAAATACAAGGCACCTGACCATGAAACTCCTGCATGGCTATTCAGATGGATGCTCGCGGGGTGGAATGTTGTCGCTGACTTATTGTCCGACACACCCGAAGAATATACTGATCCAGAGGTGGCGCGAGGAGCCTATTTGGCACGTCATTTGGGTCACTGTTCAGAGTGTCATACGCCACGGAATAGAATTGGGATTCTGGATTCTTCCAGACAGTACGAGGGAGCACCAATGAACGATGGTCACGTGGAGGCAATTGATCCCGCTGCGCTTCGCAATTGGACCAAAGAGGATTTCGCGTTCCTGCTTTTCTTAGGGTTAAAGCCGGATGGAGATTATGTGGGCGGTGAAATGGAAGCTGTCATCGAGCACAATACCAGCAAGTTAACCGACAAAGACCGGGCTGCTTTGGCCGCGTATTTCGTGCGGCACAATTGAGTTGTTTGAGCCCCAGGGCGTCACTTGTAACGCCCTAGGCATTTCCTCTGGAATCTCAATCTACCCGGAACGTGTCGTGGCAATTGCCACAAGTACCGCCAAAGGCTCGGACTGCACCGATCGTGGCGTTTTTATCGCCGCCTCTGGCGATTTCGGCAAATGTGTTGGCGGCTGTTACAAGATTTGCTGCTTTTTCCTGAAATTCATCCGTCCTGTCCCAGATAATTGGCAGGGCTTCCGTCTCTACATTAAAATCACGGGTGTCACGAGCTGCGAATACTTCCGGAATCATTGGCGCAAGAGCGGCAATACGATTTGCGTTGCGCTCTGCAATAGCGGCATCGAACTCTACCGTTCCTCTAGCCATGCCACTGATAGTACCCATATTGAAAGCGAGTAATTTGAAGACAGCCTGTCTTGTCTCGGTGGCATTTTCCGCCAACTGCTCGGGAGTAGGAGCTTCCTGTTGAGCTGTCGCGGTGAATAATACTGAGGCGGTGAGAATTAGCGCTGTAGACCCGATAATACTTCTAATCATTGTTTTACTCCGTATTTTTTATAAAGGGCGTGAGGACACTGTCCTTCAAAATCGTGCAAAGCATGACACGTAGAGAAGAACTGCGAAAGTCCATTTTTAGTTCACGTTTTTTGATCATTCTGCGCCTGACAAAAAGCGGATGCATTTGGAATACCCCTATTCAAATTGAATTGCTAAATGCACTGGTTTATCATCCAAGCCCCGCGCCGGTGTGGCGCAATCATTCATTTTCGCGAAACCAAAACCGTAGCATTACATTCTGGCCATGGTGCATGCATTTGTCGGTCTATTTTTACTGGGGACGGTTTTGGCATGCGGTGCAGAATCACGCTCTGTTGCAAGTAGCGCAACTCTTGTTTGCCTATGGGTTTGCTATTTAGCTGGCTTGGACACTACAAAAAAACTACTTGTTTGGCTTAGGCTCGGTTCCTATAGCTTAAAACCAATTAGATAGCAGAGGTTGGCAACAAAGATGCAATTTAATGTCCGGGGCTATCGTGTATTTACCCCAAAAGTATTTGCCTCTCTACAGGCGCTGCTTTGGAGTGCTTTGCTAATAACATCAAGCCCCGCTAGGTCGCAGGTGGGCTTTCGGCCAGACCTTTGGTCGCTTCCGGGTGACGCGTTACTTGGTTTTGTAGAAATTCCTGCAGGGCAGTTTCAGATGGGAAGCAATCCCCTGATCGACCCGCTGGCTTTTGAGAATGAGCGTTGGTCTGAAGCGCAACGACAGGGAAGCCCCGACATACCCGCCTTTTATATGGGGCGATATGAGGTCACCATAGCCCAGTTTAAGGCGTTTGCAGAGGAGGCCAATTATAGAGTTGATCCACAAGCGTTGACCGGTTCACCTGATAATCCCGTGGCGTTCGTTTCCTGGACTGACGCACTGGCATACACCCGCTGGCTTAACACTGTCCTGCAGGCTTCGGACAACACTCCCTTAGAGCTGACTCAATTGCTCAGGAATGGTTGGCACATAAGCCTGCCGGATGAAGCGCAGTGGGAGAAAGCGGCAAGAGGAACTGATGGGCGTATCTATCCATGGGGTAATCAACCCAGAAAAGACAGAGCGAACTACGGTAGCACCAGCGTCGTGGCAGTAGGGAGTTTCAGGTGTCCAGAATGCCCCTATGGCCTAAAAGACATGAGCGGGAATGTATGGGAATGGACTCGAAGCCCTTATCAACCTCTGCCATTCAACACTGACGATGATCGCGAGAGTCTTCCAGAGGATGCGCTGTGGATTATGCGAGGTGGCGCCTTTTCTGACGACGCAAACAATATAAGAGCCGCTGTACGTGGTGGAGCAGATCCTGGTGCCCGACGTGAGTTCATCGGCTTTCGAGTGGCAATCACGCGCTAGCGGGTCCAGTAGGTCGACCACGAATAGAAAATAAATCCGTAGTTGCTCAAACGATATTTGTTTGTCACACTGATGCCATAGAGACACATTAATTTCTACTATGTTTTCCAGCAACCGTAGTTAAAGAAAGGTGTATCCGTATGGGCGATGTAAAGCTTGTGAGTCCTCCGTTAGTTCCTTCGCAAATAGTTCCTCCGCAAACCGATAGCCCAATCTTCTACATTCTCGATGCCAACGTTCTTATCCACGATCCAACTGCAATAAAAAACTTCGACGAACACCACGTCATTATTCCAATCACAGTGCTTGAAGAGCTCGACAAACTTAAGAGTGGGAAACTTGCGGTGGCGGCAGATTGCCGTCAGGCTATTCGGGAAATTGACAACGTTCTCGGGAGGGCAGATCCCGATTCAGTTGAGCACGGCGTACCAATACAGCGAGGTAAGAAACTGAAGCCGTGTGGCAGTTTATCAATACTTATGACCGAAACTCCCGAAAATGTTGTCTTGCTTCCAACCCATTTGAATGACAACAAAATACTAAAC
>JBBSPQ010000323.1:0-4164 GCA_038258585.1 Pseudomonadales bacterium | reverse complement strand
GTGTTCCAGATCGCGGATGACAGACCTAAAGATGGTGGTCCTCAGGCGATTAACCCTCTGCTGCAATCAGCCGTGGGCCGTATCGATGAGCTGTTCCGTTCCGATGGTGCTTTGACAGGGCTGCCGACTGGTTACAAGGATCTGGACGAGAAAACATCAGGATTGCAAAAGGCGGATCTGATTATCGTGGCCGGTCGTCCGTCGATGGGAAAAACCTCGTTTGCAATGAACCTGGCTGAGAATGCGCTGCTGTTGGCTAACAAACCTGTGCTGGTCTTCAGTCTGGAAATGCCGGCAGAAAGTCTGATTTTCCGTATGCTCAGTTCCATCGGACGCATAGACCAGAAACGTTTGCGCACCGGCAAACTCGAAGAAGAGGATTGGCCAAAACTGACGGCGGCAGTCAGCAAGCTTAAAGACAAGCCTTTGTTTATCGACGACAGTGTTGGTCTCAGTCCGATGGAAATGCGATCAAGAACGCGCCGTATTCTGCGTGAACATGGTGAGATTGGTCTGATCGTAGTCGACTACTTGCAACTGATGCAGATTAAGGGATTTGGTGATAATCGGGTGGGAGAAATCTCCGAGATATCCCGCTCGCTTAAAACCATGGCGCGGGAGTTCAATTGCCCAGTGATTGCGTTGTCTCAGCTGAACCGAGGTCTTGAACAACGTCCCAATAAACGGCCTATAATGTCAGACCTGCGTGAGTCGGGCGCGATTGAGCAGGACGCCGATATCATCGCCTTCGTCTATCGCGATGAGGTCTATAACGAAGACACTCCGGAGAAGGGCGTCGCCGAAATCATCATCGGCAAACAACGAAACGGGCCAATTGGCACAGTCAAGCTGGGCTTTATGGGACAGTACACACGTTTCGAGAATCTTGCGCGACAGGACTACGATGATAGCTACATGCATGGCAGCTGAGTTTCGTGCCTGGGCCACGATAGATTTACAGGCTTTGTGCGCGAATCTTGCGCTGGCCCGATCCTGCAGCTCCCATTCCTCCCTCGTCGCCGTCATTAAGGCAAACGGCTACGGTCATGGCATGGTAGCTGTTGCCAGGGCTTTACAATCTTCCCTTGGTGAGAGCGATTGCTTTGGCGTTGCTTCGATTGAAGAAGCTCAGACGCTTCGTCGTGTTGGTATCAATAAATCGATTCTGCTGTTGGAAGGATTTGTGACCGAGCAGGAGTTGGTGCAAACGGTCGAATGCAATTTTCAGTGCGTCGTGCATTCACTCTATCAATTGGAATCCCTGCAGAGTTTTCTTGCTCAAAACGATCCTGAGCGGCCTCTTACTATTTGGCTGAAACTCGACACCGGCATGCATCGACTCGGTCTGAATCCGCATGAGTTCGCGTTTGCGTGGAATGCTTTGCAACAACTGCCTGGCATTGGCAAAGTCGTGGTGATGTCACATCTGGCTTGTGCCGATGACCCGGAGAGTGATTCTACAGAGCGCCAGGTGACGTTTCTTAAAGAGGCGATGGCACTAGCGCAGATTGATGGGTCGAAGGTTGAAACAAGTCTTGCGGCGTCATCAGGCATTCTGCTGTGGCCCCAGACGCACTTTCAGTGGCTTCGACCTGGGATCATGCTTTACGGTGGTTCTGCTGTGATCGGCGAAGACGCTTTCACCCGTGGCTTGATGCCGGTGATGACCTTGCGTTCGCGCGTGATGGCAATCAAGACAGTGGCTGCAGGAGAGGCGATTGGTTATGCCGCGACCTATGTAAGTTCTCATGAGCAGCGCATCGGTATTGTTTCCATCGGTTATGGCGACGGTTATCCGCGTCATGCGCCTACCGGTACTCCGGTGCTGATCAGCATCGACAGCAATGGAAAAAAAGTTCAGGTGCGTACGCAGACACTTGGTCGTGTATCAATGGACATGCTGGTTATAGATTTAAACGCATGTCCGAGCGCAGAAATTGGCGACGAAGTAATCCTCTGGGGCGAAGGTCTCCCTGCTGACGAGATTGCTCGCCTGTGTGGCACGATTTCCTATGAACTTTTTTGTCAGATTACGCGCCGCGTTCACTACGTCTATATTTAATAACAGATACCGGATTGAAAAAGGGAGTTGCTCGTGGCCAAGGTGAAGTCCGCTTACGTCTGCACGGAATGTGGTGCGGAGCATGGCCAGTGGCAAGGGCAATGTATTGCCTGCAAGGAATGGAACACGCTGTCAAAAATAAGTTTGGGCAGCGCTGCCTCACCGGCGGCAAAACCGGATTTCCGCTCTCAGGATTTCAAGACGCAGGGCTATACCGGCAAGACGTCCGGCGTGCAGGATCTGTCCGAGATTGACCTGGCATCAGTGCCACGCATCAACACCGGCATTGCGGAACTCGACAGGGTGTTGGGCGGAGGACTCGTCCCCGGTTCGGCGATTCTGATCGGCGGCAATCCCGGTGCGGGTAAAAGTACCCTGCTCTTGCAAGCCATGTGTCTGCTCGCGCAATCCATGAATGCGCTTTATGTGACTGGCGAAGAGTCTCTGCAGCAAGTCGGGATGCGGGCACGACGGTTGGGATTACCCGAAAAGAATCTTAAAATGCTCGCCGAGACCAACGTTGAAAAGATCTGTCAGATCGCGCAGCAACATCAGCCACAGTTGTTGGTGGTCGATTCGATTCAGGTCATGCACAGCAGCGACATTCCTTCTGCCCCGGGCAGCGTCTCTCAGGTGCGTGAGTGCGCCGCCTATCTGATTCAATATGCGAAGCAGACCAATACAGTGTTATTTCTCGTAGGTCATGTCACCAAGGATGGCAACTTAGCCGGTCCCAAAGTGCTTGAGCACATGATCGATTGTTTCCTGATGCTTGATGGCGGCAACGACAGCAAGTTTCGTACTTTGCGTGGCCAGAAGAATCGCTTCGGTGCGGTGAACGAACTTGGCGTTTTTGCCATGACCGAGAAAGGTCTGAAGGAAGTGAAGAATCCATCGGCTATATTCCTGGCCCGTGCGGAAGAAGAGAGCCCCGGCTCCCTTGTCATGGTGTTATGGGAAGGAACACGTCCGCTGCTAATTGAGATTCAGGCGCTGGTGGATGGTTCCCAGATGGGGAATCCTCGTCGTCTGGCAGTGGGTCTGGATCAGAATCGCCTGGCGATGTTGCTGGCCGTGTTGCACCGCCATGGCGGTGTTTATATGGCGGATCAGGACGTTTTCGTTAACGTTGTCGGAGGCGTCAAAGTGACCGAGACCAGCGCCGACTTGGCATTGATTCTGGCCATTGTTTCAAGTTTTCGCGACAAGGCGCTGGCTCAGGACTTAGTAGTATTTGGCGAGGTGGGTCTCAGTGGTGAGATTCGTCCCGTGCCGAGCGGACAGGAACGCCTGTATGAGGCTGCAAAGCACGGTTTCAAACGTGCCATTGTCCCGAAAGCCAACGTCCCCAGAGGAGGGATTCCCGGTATGACGATAGTCGGTGTCGTCCGCCTTGCGGAAGCGCTGGAAGCGGTTTGACCGGCACACCTGAGTGACGTTGAGCTTTCCCCGGTTAAATCGTTGATAAGTATTAAATTAAAGAGTCTCGCCGTATAATCGCGACTCTTTACGGTGACATAAAAAAGCGAGGCGTTATCAGGCGCATGGATCTAAGTACATTTGTGCAAGCAAATCTTGGCAACCTGATTGCGGTGTTATGGTTCCTGCTGTGTTTCAGAGGGTACTTCCGCTACACGGCGCTGCGTAGTCTTGATACTCCTACACTAGCCTATGCCATGCATCGATTTCGCAAGCAATGGATTCGCAAGGCGCTACGTCGTGAAAATCGCATCACCGACACGAATATCATCGCTAACCTTGAGCGCAATGTGTCGTTCTTTGCCTCGACTACGTTGTTCATTCTTGCGGGCCTAATGACCGTACTGGGCACGTCGTCTGAAACGGTTATCGTAATGCTGAGCGAGATTCCCTTTTCCGATCTCAACACGCGCGGTCAGTGGGAATTGAAGGTCATGCTGCTGATCTGTCTGTTCGTCTATGCGTTCTTCAAGTTTACCTGGGGACTGCGCCAGTTTGGTCAGGTGTCCGTCATGCTCGGCGGTGCGCCAGAGCGGCATGAGAATCCCAGCGAAGAAGAGAGCAATCGCCACATTGAAAGCATCTCGATTATGGCTTCCAAAGCGGCAGGTAACTTTAATAAT
>JBBSPQ010000322.1:0-4165 GCA_038258585.1 Pseudomonadales bacterium | reverse complement strand
TGAATCATACACAGCGAGTAGCCCACGTCGCCCGACAGCGGCGCAGCTTAACCAAATCCCTTGTCCGCGAGTCAGTCGAGCGGTATCTGGAGGCGCTGGCGGAGGAAATCGCCACTGGCGCATGGGTTGACCTCCCTGGTATTGGCAAGGTGCAGGTCAGCCGCGAGGAAGGTAAAGGTTATGTAACCTCCATCACGCTGGGCGGTCAGCGGGTTCGCCGGAAAGTGCAGATGCGCCTGCGAACTAAAATCCGCCTGTATGAGAAATTCAGACAGCGGTGCAGAGTGGGATAGACACAAAACGGGCTACCTGTTCTTAGATAAGGTAGCCCGTTTTGAGATAAAGACTTGCTTGAATGCGATGATTTAGCGCATCCAAGTATCATATTTCTCAGCCAGATCATTCATGAATGCTTCATCTGCGAACTGTTCTGTAGACAAAGAAGCCAGTTTTTCCAGATATTGATCGAATCCGCCGGGACTAAAAATCGTAAGTAACTTGCCCCCTTTGACGCTTTTCACGTCATGCCACGTGTTGGGCGGGATATTTATCGTCATGGCAGCAGTGGCGATAACCGTTTCATTGTCGAATGTGAACTCGACTTCTCCTTCAAGGATATAAAAAATCTCGACCATCTTCCGGTGATGATGACGCACAAGATGAAATCCCGGTTTCAATGTATCTTCAACGAGTGTCACGCGCCCCTCGCTTAAATCGAGTGTGCTTTTCACGAAGATGTGGTCTTTTGACCAATCATAGTCACGTCCATGACCGGCTTGAATAATTTGTTGAGGCATAGCACTGCTCCTGAATCCAATACGGAATAAGTCTGTTTATGAGCGTCAGCCATTTTGTGTTGTGCGCTGACAAGCGTGAACATGATCCCCAGCGAAGGGCTGGATTTCAGCCGATCTATCAAGAGATTTGTGAGCAACAATGGCGCGACCACATTCACCGCAAAATCGTCTTCAACGCCATCCTCCGTCAAGCGCCGTTGGGGTTCTGCCAGACCAGCATTATTGATGAGGATATCCAGGCGTTCATATTCTGCTTGAACTGATTAGCAATTGAACGAACGCCGTTCTGGGTCGAGAGATCAGCCATAAAGACATCAATTTACTGGCTGCCACTAAGTTGTTTGATCTCATTAACGGCTTTCTCCCCGCTGGCTCAACTGCGCCCAGTAACGATCACATGCGCGCCTAACTTTGCTAATGCTACAGCGATTTGTTTGCCAATCCCGCTGGTGTCCCCAGTAATCAGTGCGATTTTTCAGTTGTCATGCATATCTATTCTTCAGCATGATTGGAGAGGAGTTCAGGAACAACGAAAAGAAAAGGCATCAGTACGATGATGATTAAGGTGATCGGAATCCAGACGAAGGCCAGTGCCGCTGACATGAGATTGATGGCTGCTGCCATACGATCCTGGCGAATGCGCTTTTGTTTTTGTTCTTGAGTCAGGGCGTTGGGAGCCAGGTTGGTATCCACAAAGGCATATTTCCAGAATGCACCTAACGTGATAGCTGCACAAGCCATATTAAGGGGGTAGAGCGCAACAACAAACGGATTGCCGGGGTAATCGCCAAGAAACGCCGTCAAAAATGGAAAAAGGCAGGCGAAGAAAAGCCATATGATGTTCAGCCACAAGAGCTTTGAATCAACCTTTTCGATTTGATGCACGATATGGTGATGATTGACCCAGAAAATGGCGATGATGAAAAAGCTGAACAGGAAACTTAACAGTTTCGGCGCAAGCACACTCATCCCTGCAAGGAACGCTTGCAGGGAATTATTCTCTAAATGAGGAATATGTAATTCAAGCACCAGAATGGTGAGAATAATAGCAAATGTGCCATCGCTAAAGGCTTCCAGGCGGCTCTTACCAGTTACTATCATGGCTCTATGCTGATGTCTAGAATTGGCATATTTTGTTTATCTTGAACCGTGGTTAGCCTTCGCTGACAAGATCGTAAAACGAGGCGGACATGCTGCTCATGTTGATAAAAGACATGAATTTTTGAGAGATGTCGCTGGTATCGGATTTTCCGGCATTGTGGGCGCTTTCCATATCGGTGTAACGCAAAACTAACAACCACTCGCCGTCAGCCGAACAAGTTGCTTCACGCCGCACCAACCCTGGCAGCTTTGGCGCTACTTCGCGCTGGAAACGTTCATTAAGGGCGCGGAATTCATCCTGATTCGCGCCATCGTTGACACGGAACTTTACAATTTGAATTGTTGCCATGTGAATATCCTTTTCTTGAGTATCAATCACATCGCAAGAGTAACAGTTTTCCCCCTAGTACAAAAGGTAAATACCCGCCAAATCATGGTAAATCTGCGCCTAACTTTAAGAGAGTACAAGTTGTTCACGAAACGCCAACGGTGTTTGTCGAGTATATCGCTTGAAGAATTTGACCAGATTGGTTGGTTCATCAAAACCAGTTCGGTCAGCAATCTCTTTAATCGACAAATTGGTGTGGATGAGAAGACGCTTGATCTCCAGAATGACCCGCTCATCGACAAACAGCTTTGCATTTTTGCTGAGTATAACCTGGGTGACTTGATTGAGTTTCTTGGGTGAATAACCCAGAGAGGTTGCATAATCCTGAACATTGCGCGTTCGAGAAAAATCAACTTCAACCAGTTCTCTAAAACGAGCGAATTCGCCATATTGAGCAAGTACGGTAGGTTGTGTCCCGTCGCGTTTGCGCCGCTCAGCAAGCAGCAGGATAGTTCTTAATAAATTACGGTAAATATCATGTTTGAAAGCGTCTACCTCTGTCCGGTCAAATTCGTGCCTGAGTTCTTGAAAAAGCGCTATGAAGCGCTGGTAATCTTCATTTTCCAGGGAAAGGGTTGGAGATTGCAGCGAATAGTCAAAAATGCGGTAACTTTCCAGAACCTCTCGATCCTGCGGACTCTTGTATAAGAATTCTTTCGAGAAGGCCAACACGAACGCATCATTTTCAGTGTTGATTTCCCATTGATGTACTTGGTTTTCTGCTACAAACAACAATGTTTTTTCCTGATAAGGGTAGGAGGCAAAGTCTACAGAATGCCATCCCTTACCTTTTGTAAAAAGAACAATCAAATAGGAGTGCAAGCGCTGTGGTGTGTCCATCGGATAGCGCTGATGGTTAAACAGTGTTTGAAGCGGCAGCAGCATACACTCAATGGCTTGCTGCGGTTGCGGGAAGGGTCGAACTTCTAGGATCTCTTGCGACATGGATTCTCCTCTAAGACAGCTCGAAGAAACAGTAGTATGAATTTGACCCATCGGTGAGACTGGCGAAAAATACATGGATAGTCTGCCTCACCTCGCAGCGCTTTACTACATCACAACCGAGGTTGGTCCCGATGATGCAGCGGCGATTGCGGGCAAAGGCGGCACGAAGAAATGCTGGTGGCTGACGAGTGAGGTCAAGCCCATGCGGAGTGAACTTTGTGAGAAGCTGGAGTTGTTCGCGCCGTGCAAACCGACGTGGCAGGATCATTATCGTGCCGGGATTGAAGCGCCGCTGCTGCGTCTGGTTGATCGCTACGAGGCAGACGGCAATCTGCGGATGGTGGCGACGCTTCAAAGCATGGCAGCTTACGAGAGCTGCAAAAAGCTGATGCAGCGTCTTCAACTCTCCAAGAGTTATGTTCAGTATCTACGCTTGGTCGGGCATCGTGAACTGAACAAAATATATCGCTGTGCAGCGTGACTATCGCGTCTTGGCTGGGACGCTAAACCAGCCGCGTTTTATTTTTGCTCAGGTAGTCGTCACAATTCTCCTCGAAACGCCTGATCCAGCAGCGAAGGCAGCAGCGCGTCGAGTTCGGCGGCGGTATCGGCTTGCAACCGCTTGAGCCGCTCGATTTCCGCTTGCAATTCGTCCAGATAGGCGACGACGCGGCGCTGCTCACGCCTCGGAACATCGGGAAATGGTAATTCTGAAAGTATCTTAAGGTTGATGTTTTTCTGCGCGCTTTGAGGGGCGATTTCCTCAAGATGGCTTCGCATAAAGCCTAAGTAGTAGTAACTCACGTTACGCAGATAAACGAACCGGACGCAGTTGACGCAGTTGGTCAAAAGCCGAATGCAGAGCGACCAGGTACAAGCGGGATTTCAAAGCAAAATGGTTCAGACGAGTAGATTGAGTGAGCAGTTCCAGCTT
>JBBSPQ010000321.1:0-4167 GCA_038258585.1 Pseudomonadales bacterium | reverse complement strand
GTCTTGCCGTCATCGTTCTACTCACTGTCAAATTGATGCGAATGACAGAGCGGAGCAACGAAAATTTTGCGCAGTTCATCAACAATATTTCTCACAATGATTTTTCCAGCACCACCTCCCATTCCAACGCGGAAGACTCCGCAAAGAACTTTGTCAGCGCGCAGCGAACTCTGCTGGAAAAATATCGAAAACTGAAGGCGGATCGATCGGCGCAGCATGAGTATCTGCACCTCGTCGTGGAGCATGTTGATACTGCTCTGGTGTGCTTCGACGAAACCGGCAACATTGAGATCATCAATCAGGCAGCGAAGCAATTACTGCGCAGCCGTTACATCAACACGCTAGCAAGAATTGAGGCTGTCAACCCGACATTAGCGGAATCGTTGCGTTCCTTGAAAGCCGGAGAAAACCGCGTTCTAAAGGTAAATATTGGCAACGAGACAGTCCAGCTCATTCTGGCGGCGACTGAATTTCGTCTGCTCAACAGAGACCATAAACTCGTGTCAATGCAGAACATCCAATCTGCCTTGGACGAAAAGGAAATCGAAAGCTGGCAGAAACTGATCAAGGTGTTAACGCACGAGATCATGAACTCAATGACGCCAATCGTATCACTGAGCAGTCATCTCGGAACGATTGTGAATGACAAAGAAGTCACCGAAGATAAAGTGACGACCGACGCCGAACTGTATCGGGACATTGTGCAGGGCATTGAATCAATTGCCAGTCGCAGTCAGGGATTGTTGCGTTTCGTAAAAGCGTATCGCTCGCTCAGCAACTTGCCTCGCCCCATGCTGACAGATATCAACATCGAGAGCCTGTTTCAACGTCTTGCGACATTACTTGAGGAGCGCTTTAGCAGCGCTGGCATAGAGTTCAGTCGCCGTGTTGGGCCGACGATGCTGACAGTCAATGCGGATGGAAACCTCATTGAACAGATCCTGCTGAACCTGCTTAACAACGCCACCGATGCCGTTGCCAGCAGCGACGAACCGCAAATAGAACTTATCGCGTCGCAGCAGAAACAGGGCCGAGTCGTCATTCAGGTGCGGGACAATGGGTGTGGCATCAGTAAGGCGTATATTGACGATATCTTCACGCCGTTCTTTACCACCAAGGAGACCGGCACGGGGGTCGGGTTAAGCCTGTCGCGGCAGTTAGCGCGGTTGAATAATGCGACCCTGTCAGTGCAAAGCAGCGAAGGAAAAGGCAGTATTTTTCAACTGCTCTTCCTGTAAAGCCGCTTACACCTCACTGACAATCTTGCCGTCCAACACTCTGACAATGCGCTTACCCACGGCGGCATCCTCCGGTGAATGCGTCACCATCACTATCGTTGTGCCTTCGTCATTGAGTTTGCTCAGAATGTCCATCACTTCTGCGCCATGTTCACTGTCGAGGTTACCGGTGGGTTCGTCGGCGAGAATCAGGTTGGGTTGATTCACAATGGCGCGTGCCACGGCGACACGCTGCTGCTGACCGCCGGAAAGTTGCTGCGGAAAATGCTTCATGCGATGCGCCATGTTCATTTTCTCAAGCACCGCTTCCACTTTTGTTTTGCGTTCGGCCGCAGGTGTCTTAGTATAGATCAGGGGCAATTCCACATTCTCGTAAACCGTCAACTCATCAATCAAATTAAAGCTCTGAAACACAACACCGATGTTATTCTTACGCATCGCCGCACGCTGACGTTCGGAGTACGCAGAGACCTCCTCACCAAGGAACCAGTATTTGCCTCCGTCAGGATTGTCGATCAATCCAAGAATATGCAGCAGCGTAGATTTACCACAACCAGAAGGCCCCATGATGGAAGTGAACTCACCCTTCTCGATAGTCAGATTAATATCGTCAAGCGCAGTGGTTTCCACCTCATCAGTACGAAACAGTTTTTCCAGACCCTCGGTTTTTATTATGGTCATGCTTTTCTCCTTGCAGTCATAAGGAATAGTCAAAACAGAACTATTCATAACGTAGCGAGCGAATGGGGTCGGAAGTGCAGTTCAATTGTTATGGAATAGTTGTGTCTGCAATTTCTGGTAAGCAAAGGTACCACAAAGTGAGTGGGAGGGAATTTTAAATTTTTCTGTGAGCTAGCCTGCCGGCGAAAGAATTGCGGTGGAGCCTGACAGGCGCTCTGTGCTACCTTGGCGCATCCGCGGTTCAGGAAGACAGCGGCCATTCCGGGGAAAAATCTGAGGGTTTTACATGATTGATATTATTCTGCATCACTATCCGACTTCACCATTCGCTGAAAAGATTCGTGTGATTCTTGGTGCCAAACAACTCAAATGGAAATCGGTACTTATACCTCAGATCATGCCTAAGCCCGATGTAGTCGCACTCACGGGTGGCTACCGTCGCACACCAATCCTGCAATTAGGCGCCAATATCATCTGCGATACCGCACTGATTGCTCGAAAATTGAACGCTCTGTCGAGCACTGGCGAACTTTATCCGCCACAACACCTTATGAACGCCCAAACTATTGCAACATGGGCTGATTCGACCCTGTTCCAATCGGCGGTGCCTCTGGCGTTTCTTCCCGAAGTGCTTGCCAAAGCCTTTGCCGGCCGAGAAACGGAGATGCAAGCGTTTGTGGCCGACCGCATGGCGTTGCGCAAAGGTTCACCGGCTCCACGTCTTCCTTTAGTCGAAGCCAAGAATGCGTTCACACTGTTTCTAAAGAATCTGGAAACCCAATTGGGGCAGGAAAAAAAGTTCTTGCTGGGCGACTCCCCCTGCATCGCCGATTTCTCTACCTACCACCCTCTTTGGTTCATCGCGACCAAACCAGTTGTAGGTTACATCTTCAATGCCTACCCTAATATTCAACGCTGGATGGCAAGCATGAAGGCACTTGGGCACGGCAGTAGTACCCAGATCAGCAGTGCAGACGCAATCACGATTGCAAAAAATGCGACTCCTCAATTCGATGGCAGCTCTTCTGCTATCCCCGATCTTAACCCTGGAGACAGCATTGTGGTGCAGCCAACCGATTACGGCATGGACCCGGTGACTGGCACGTTAATGTACTGCAATGAGTATGAAGTAGTATTGAAGCGAGTCGATGAACGAGCAGGGGAATTGGCTGTGCATTTTCCCCGCTCGAATTACTCGATCAAAAAAGAAGAGGTCTAAAGAAGAGGTCTAGAGTCCGGAACTACAAAGCGTATTCGAATACGTGTCGCACGTTCTCAACCACAACAGCCTGGCCATTCACAATGCGAGGTTCGAAGCGGAAGAGTTCGGCCGCCCGAATCGCTGACTGGTCAAAAACCCCTAGTGGCCTCGCATCCAGAATGCGGGCATCCACCACCAAGCCCTCTTCCGTTACCGTAAAGCTGACTTTCGCCCACCCTTCAGTACCGGGGGTGTAAGCGCTTTCGGGATAGATAGGACCGATGTTTTTAAGCAGTATCAGCTCGCAATTTTTATCCATATCATTGCCGGGAAAAAAGTGTCTCATATCGAATTTGCTGAGAAATGTGCTCGGATGTATATCGTCACCGTCTAGACAGATTTTTGTCACATCTCCGTCCTCGGCTGCCTGCACGTTGATTGCAAGCATCAAACTGAAAAAAACCAGTGATTTAATTTTCATTTTCTCTCTCCCCTGAATGATTTATCGATACCAGCCCATTTGTTCCGTTGTCAAAAGCAACACCCCATCACGGCTCCATATGCGTGCATGTGCCCCGACGGTGGAAGACTCCGCACGAGTGCCGACGGCTTCAATCAGCACGTAGTTGTCGCCGAGATCGCTGACTTCCTGCTCCGTTGCATGAAAGTATACCGATAACGTAATCGTGGAATAGGGCGATGGTTCACAACGCTGACTCCACGTTTTTGGCGGATAGTTGTCAGAAAGATACGTCAACAGTAAATGATCCAGATCCCTGCCGGAGGTCTCGCGCACCCAGGCGACCGAGCGCGTATCTGGCATATTGAACGGCGTCAATCCAACAACAGGGCGGATCAGACTGCGTCGCCCGAAGCGGCCCGGAGGGTTCGCTTTGGTCAGCTCGAAAGGGGGTGGTGCCTCTGGCATCAGGATATCGGTAAAGCCAAAACTTTCTCGACGTCTTGCAAGCACTATGGTTGCAATGGCGGCCGTGCCTTCACCCTCGACGCCTGTTGATTCTATCTGTGTGTCTTCGTCGTCTTCCG
>JBBSPQ010000320.1:0-4175 GCA_038258585.1 Pseudomonadales bacterium | reverse complement strand
TCACGCTCAGGTTGGCAGTGCCAGTTGACTCATTCAGATGCTCAGAGGTGTCAGGGGCAGGAACAGGGACAGCGGTTGCGTCCGACTCAGCCGGATCTGCGGGCTCAGGAGCAGGACGTCCTTCCGGAAACGCACTCTGTAGGCGTCCGGTGACACGCGCCGCGACCGTATAACGTTTGTTATCAGACTGGAACTCATCCAGCAGAATGGTAGGATCTGTCAAAGCCTTGAAGAAAGAACCTTCCATCAGCATCGAGGACATGCTGGACTGAATCAGTGGTTCAAATGTCGTCGTCGCTCCTTCAATGGGCGACAAGGCACCGACAGATGACAGATTCATCACCTGCAAACCATTCGTGACCACATCGCTGGCAAAACCGGAACGCTGTATGCCCAGCATCCCATAGTGCGCGATTGGACGAGGCGAATCACCAATGCTGACCATCAATGCAAGTTCGCTGTCTGCCAGCACGCGCTCGCTGTCGTATTCGACTCCCCACGCGGTAAGCAGCGGTTCAAGATCAGATGCCTGATTCTCAATAAAAGGAATGCCATCTGGCCCCGGCTCTGCCTGAGCATCAGAATTAGGATCGACGAACACCAACGCTTTACCACCACGCAGAACGTGTTGATCAATCGCGTAGAGCGTCTGTTGACTCAAATCCTGTGGATGCACCACCAGCAGAATGTCGATGTCCTCATCAATAATAGTGACATCAGGCAACACGCGTCTAACAGTGTAGAGTTGCCGGATTGAATCCATGATCATCCATGGCGTAATATTTTGCATGGTCGCTGGATTGATGCCACCGTCAATGGGCAGTGACGAGAGGAAACCAACCACCGGAGGTTCTGGATTCGCAACCTTGGTTATCAGCTTGGAGAATTCGTATTCCAGAAATTCTTCCTGATCAGGACGGACCAGCGGAATCGTTTCGAATATTTTTTCTATGCCTTCTGCTGCATCCTCCGCATCTGCGGCCGCGACTGAGGCAGGATCAACCGCCACCAGCCCGAAGAAAACTTCTTCACCACCCTGACTCAAGGGGGTTGGCTGCACGCCGTATTCACCGGCCAGATCTTCCTCTTCAGAGAAAGCGACTGGATCAATAACTTGCAACGACAGTTTGCCGTCGCTGGCGATAACCATTTCCCGCAGCAATTCCTGCACGCGTATACCATAGGTTCGCAGTTGCGGCACGTCTGCCGTCGCCTCTTCAGAATAGAAGAACAATAGCTCAACCGGATTTTCGAGACCGCTGACAATATTGCGCGTGCCATCGGCTAGGGTGAAGAGGTTGTCCTTGGTCAGATCGATTCGTAGTCTGGGAATCAGACTGATTATTGCTACTCCGACAAGGAGAAACAGCCCTGTGGCAACGAGGCCTGTAGCGGAGAATAGAGATTTGTTCTTCATCATCAGTTGCCTCAATTCGCTTTCTTGATTTCGATGACGATTGCCGATGCAAGTAGCCACGAACCAATGAAGATTACAAAGAATAAAATGTCTCTCACGTCGAGCACACCTTTGCTGATCGAGTCAAAGTGAGTAAGGAAACTCATCGCCGCAACCGCGTCAATTAATACCTGGGGGGCCCACGCCACCGCGCTGAGAACAATTTCTGAGCCGGAGACGACGAAGATAAAACAAATGGACACTGTGAGGATAAACGCGATCACCGAATTGCGCGTGATTGCCGACATGCAGGAACCGATGGCGAGGAAACCGCCTGCCATCAACCAGCTTCCCAGATACGCCGCCACGATCACCCCGTTGTCAGGATCGCCGAGATAATTGACGGTGATCCAGATCGGGAAGGTCAGCAACAATGCGATACCGCTGAGAACCCAAGCAGCAAGATATTTCCCAAGCACCGCATCGGAAAGTTTGACCGGCAATGTCATCAGCAATTCGATAGTGCCGGACTTGCGTTCATCAGCCCACAGCCCCATCGCGATTGCGGGAATCATGAACAGATAAAGCCAAGGATGAAAATCGAAGAAAGGCATCAGGTCGGCCTGACCGCGCTCGTAGAACGCACCCATGTCGAAAGTGAAAATGCCGGTCATCACCAGAAAAATAACAATAAACACATAGGCGAGTGGCGTAGCGAAATATCCAGCCAGCTCCCGTTTGAAAATAATTCCCATATTTCTCATTTCGTTAACCCTGTTGCTAAAGAGCAGTGTCAATTGGCTGTGCAGAATTCTGCGCACCGGCGCTCTGTGTCACACTTCGAAAATAGTCTTCCAGAAGCCCTTCAACTAAATGGAACTCGGCCACTGGCCACTGAGCGGTCTGAGCCGTGTCCAACACCTTGCCGAAAATCTGCTTGCCCGGGGCGGGGAAGATAATAAAGCGGCTCGGGTTATCTGGACTCTGCTCGATAGCAGCGATGTCAACAATGCCGCTCAGAGCCGCTTGCAAATCGAACGCGCCGGTCAGTTGAATGCTCACCGCGCCTTGGAAGCGTGACCGGGCTTCAAGTTCTTTCGGCGTGCCATCGGCAACGATGCGGCCGGAAGAAATGATGATCGCTCGCGTGCACACGGCACTCACTTCCTCAAGAATGTGAGTAGAGATGACAACGATTTTGTCTTTGGCGAGATTTCGAATGAGCTTTCTAACGTGATGCTTTTGGTTCGGATCAAGACCGTCCGTAGGCTCATCCAGAATCAGTACTTTCGGGTCATGAATAATCGCCTGTGCCAGACCGACGCGACGTTTGAACCCTTTGGACAACGTGTCTATGGTCTTGTGACACACCGATGCCAATTCCACCTCGGCGATCACCTTATCGATGCGACGCTTCTTTTCTTCGCCACTGAAACCGCGAATCTCGGCAATGAAGTCAAGAAACTCCAGTGTCGTCATGTCAGGGTAGCTGGGCGCCCCTTCTGGCAGATAGCCGATCAGGGATTTGACGGCGATGGGATCAAGGGCGATGTCATGACCGTCGACGGTGACGCTTCCGGCAGTGGGCGCCAGAAAGCCGGTGATAATCTTCATGGTGGTGGATTTGCCCGCGCCATTCGGGCCAAGAAAACCCAGAACCTCGCCTTCCACTACGTTGAAACTTAAATCATCTATTGCCGTAAAACTGTCGAATCTCTTAGTTAAGTGACTAATTTCAATCATATTTTCTAATTCCAAATACGCTGATACGAAAACGAAGACAGCAAAAAATAACACCCGTGAAAAATGACGCTGGGCGGATGGCCACATGAACTGTCGGTCACCAAAAAAGTCGAGGGGCAAATATAGGCGCACTAACCCCAATTTTCAAGAACAGACAACATTCGTGACATTTCGGAAAATTCCGTGTTTTTCCGACAGTTGCGTGCTTGCCATACACAGCATTTCGAGTTGCCGCAATGGCTTTTTTGAGCAGCCTGCGGGTATAATCGCCGCACTTTAAAACCCGGACAAGGCAGACTTACAGTGACTTACTCCATGCGCCTGATCCTGATCGTTCTCCTGACCTGTGGCCTTTGCAGCTGCGGGCAAAAGGGCCCACTCCAGCGGCCAGACCAGACAGCCTTCACCGTGTCTATTAATTAGCGAACTCTTTATAAACCCGGCCAATGATCTTTTGAACCAGAACCCCCAGAACATCAGGTAGATTTTTCTATGGATCCGTTCTATTACCAAGACAACGCCCTGTTTGCCGAAAACGTATCAGTGGCAGACATCGCCAGCCAACACGGCACTCCCTGCTATATCTACTCCCGCGCCACGCTGGAGCAGAATCTGCTGGCCTATGAAGATGCCCTGAACGGCCATCCCCATCTAACCTGTTTTGCGGTCAAGGCAAACTCCAATCTGGCCGTTCTGGGCGTACTGGCCAAACTCGGCGCAGGCTTCGATATTGTGTCCGGCGGTGAGCTTGAGCGGGTCATTCGTGCTGGCGGCAAGCCAGAGAATGTGATCTTTTCCGGCCTTGGCAAGACAGAAGAGGAAATCGCACGCGCGCTTGAGTTAGGCATTCTCTGCTTCAATGTGGAATCCGAGCCCGAGCTTGAGCGCATCAATGCGGTGGCCGAACGCATAGGGCGCCGCGCTCCCGTATCGCTGCGAGTCAACCCGGACGTGGATGCGGGCACACATCCCTACATCTCTACTGGATTAAAAGAGAATAAATTCGG
Source organism: Pseudomonadales bacterium (assembly GCA_038258585.1). Taxonomy (GTDB): domain Bacteria; phylum Pseudomonadota; class Gammaproteobacteria; order Pseudomonadales; family Pseudohongiellaceae; genus UBA5078. The sequence goes on along the minus strand of JBBSPQ010000320.1, from coordinate 29 downwards.
CATCGATATCGATACCGCCGTAGTGGTTT
>JBBSPQ010000319.1:0-4183 GCA_038258585.1 Pseudomonadales bacterium | reverse complement strand
CTCCAAGTACACGACGCCACTGCCAAAGAAGGCTTTGGCTTCAGACTGGGTCACGTAAATTGCTTTGAGCAAAGCGGCTTCGCTGTGCACAACACGCATGCCGCGACCACCACCGCCGGCAGCAGCTTTGATGATAACCGGATAACCGATTTCGCGAGCAATGGCCAGCGTGCGATCTTTGTTGTCGTCAACGGGGCCATCTGAGCCAGGCACTGTCGGAACGCCTGCTTCGCGCATCACTTTGATGGCGGAAACCTTGTCACCCATCAGGCGGATGGTTTCGGGACGCGGACCGATAAAAACGAAACCGCTCTTTTCGACCTGTTCTGCAAAATCGGCGTTTTCTGACAGGAAACCGTAACCTGGGTGAATGGCGACCGCATCGGTGACTTCGGTGGCGCTGATTATGGCGGGAACATTCAGATAACTGTCGGTGGCATTGGCTGGACCGATACAGACTGACTCATCGGCGAGGCGAACATGCATCAAATCGCGATCGGCACTGGAGTGCACAGCGACCGTCTTGATGCCGAGCTCCTTGCAGGCACGCAGAACCCGAAGAGCAATTTCGCCGCGATTGGCTATCAGAACTTTATCAAGCATGGAGAAAAACCTTTGTTAGTGGATCGTGAAGACTATTCGGTACCAACGTCATTAGACGATAGTGAGCAGAGGCTGATCGAACTCTACGGGTTCGCCGTCCTCAACAAGAATAGCTTCGACCACACCGGAATGGTCTGCTTCAATCTGGTTCATCATTTTCATGGCTTCGACAATGCAGATCACGTCGCCCACTTTGACGTGCTGACCCACTTGCACAAATGCAGGTGAAGACGGGGAAGGAGATCGATAGAAAGTGCCTACCATTGGCGACTTGATGACATGGCCGTTGAGTTTTTTGGCTGCAGAGCTGTCGGCTTCAGGTGCCGCAGCAGGGGCAGCAGCAGGCGCTGCAATGGGAACAGGTGCCATGTATTGCACAGGAGCAGGAGCCGTTTTGGAAATTCGGCTGATACGTACTGCTTCTTCCCCTTCTTTTATTTCAATTTCCGCAATATCTGAAGACTCCAGCAACTCAATAAGTTTTTTTACTTTTCTGATATCCATAGATCTATCTCTTGTCGGTGTGTTTTTAATGGTAAGAAAATTTATTTGTCTTTGCTCAAGTGGCGTAGAGCCGCCTGCAGGGCAAGGTCGTAGCCAAAGGACCCCAATCCTGTAATGGTGCCTACTGCAATGTCTGCAAAATAAGAGTGATGACGAAAAGTCTCTCGTTTGTGGACATTGGAGATATGAACTTCGATGAACGGAATGTCTGCAGCTAGAATGGCGTCGCGCAGGGCTACGCTGGTATGTGTAAAGGCGGCGGGGTTGATAAGGATGAAATGCACACCTTCGCTCTTGGCATCGTGCAGTCTTTCAATGAGTTCATATTCGGCATTGCTCTGCAGATGTTGCAGGTGATGGCCGGCTTCGAGACAAGTGTAAGTCAGTCTGGCGTTGATATCGGCCAACGTCTCAGAACCATACACTTCGGGCTCTCTAGTGCCCAGCGTGTTGAGATTGGGTCCGTGCAATACCAGTATCGTGGCCATGTCAGGTGCAGTCTCGCTCTTTATATCGTTCTGGTTATTAAGAACGTTGCGGAAGTAAAGGGCAAGTGCTCAATACTTCTATCGCTTTAGGCAATTTTGGCTGCATTTTCTCAGAATTTTGGGAGAGTTTCATCTAAAATTCCTGTGAACTTGTGCATTCGTTTGAGTGCGAATCATCTCATTGTCTGCACAATGCGTTCGGACATCAAAATTCGAGAGTGATTTCTCGGCGTTGTGGCGGGTAGCAGAGCCCTTCTTCAGCGCAGCCCTGATACTCAATAATGAGCGTTAACTGGCCGGAAAGGTGTTCCGGAGGAATGTCGAGGTGAGCGGCGACCAGATCGTAATAGACCTCCACATCGCCGAAGAACTCATCGTGATGCGACGTTGAGGAGGGCAAGGTTGCCGCAAGAGTAGTGGTACCAGCATTCCCGGCAAAAGCGAATCCGAACTTTTCTTTGTACAGATAATAACCCGGCGCTATTTCCCAATTCACAGCAATGATGCCCGGTTCCGGCGCGCTAGTGTAATAAGCGAAAGCTTGATCAACCGGAAGAAACTGAGGTTGCGACAGCACACCAATGCCACTGCCGGGAAGGCCCTGAGCATACGAAGCAGTTTGCGTGAGACCACAAAGAACCGCTATCAGCGCCAAAAATGTTCTGGCGCTGACAAAGCTTCGAAATGAATATCTGCTTCTTGTGCTCATGAGTTCAGCTTTGATTTTCAGGGGCTGATTACTGCTCGTAGCGATCAAAGATCAGGCATGCGTTGGTGCCGCCGAAGCCGAAGCTGTTGGACATGATACGGTTCAGACGAATGTCATCGACACGTTGCATTGGAATGTTAAGGCCTTCGGCTTCTGGGTCCAGCTTTTCAATATTGGCGGCGGCACAGACGAAGTCGTTTTCCATCATCAGTAGGCTGTAGATCGCCTCCTGAGCGCCGGCAGCCCCAAGAGAGTGGCCGCTGAGAGATTTAGTGGAGTTCAACAACGGCTTCTGGTCGCCAAAAACCGCCTTAATGGCCTTGAGTTCGGCAACGTCACCGGCAGGGGTGCTGGTGCCGTGGGTGTTGATGTAGTCGATGGGGCCTGGCGCGGTTTCCCATGCCATTTGCATGCAGCGAATACCACCTTCGCCTGAAGGCGCTACCATGTCGTAACCATCCGAGGTTGCCCCATAGCCGGTGATTTCTGCATAGATCTTCGCACCCCTTTTGACGGCGTGATCCAGCGCTTCAATAACCAGTACGGCGCCACCACCAGCAATGACGAAACCGTCGCGATCCTGATCGTAGGCGCGTGAGGCTTTGGCGGGCGTATCGTTGTATTTCGTGGAAAGAGCGCCCATGGCGTCGAACATGTTGGTCAGTGTCCAGTGCTCGGCTTCGCCTCCACCTGCAAATATGACGTCCTGCTTATTGAGCTGAATCAGCTCGACAGCATTGCCGATGCAATGTGCGCTGGTCGCGCAGGCAGATGAAATGGAGTAATTGACACCTTTGATCTTGAATGGGGTTGCCAAGCAGGCAGACACAGTACTGCCCATGGTGCGAGTAACGCGATAAGGTCCAATTTTGCGCACACCTTGATTGCGCAGAATGTCGGCAGCCTCAACCTGATCGGCAGACGAAGAACCCCCTGCGCCCATAATAATGCCAGTGCGGTAGTTGGATACCTCTTCGTCCTTAAGTCCTGCGTCCTTAATGGCCTGTTCCATCGACAGATAACCATAAGCGGCGGCATCGCCCATAAAGCGCAGCGCCTTGCGATCAATGACAGCTGAGAAATCGATATCAACAGATCCCGCAACATGGCTGCGCAGACCCATTTCCTTGTATTCGGGCTGGAAACTGATGCCGCTGCGCCCTTCTCGCAGTGAGTTCAGTACGGCCTGTTTGTCTGTTCCCAGACAAGAAACAATGCCGATACCAGTAACAACAACGCGTCTCATAAAAACCTCATAACAGGAGAGTAGAAATAGTTCAAAATCGGCTTTCCGGGGTAAACAATCCTACCTTCAATCCATTGGTCGTGTAGATCACTTTGCCATCCACGGATACTGTACCATCGGCAATCCCCATAACCAATTTTCGCTCGATTACCCGGGTCAGAGACAGATTATACGTAACCTTGCTGGCGCTGGGCAGAATCTCGCCGCTGAATTTTACTTCGCCGGCACCCAAGGCGCGGCCTTTGCCAAGATTGCCTCGCCATCCCAGATAGAAGCCAACCAGTTGCCACATGGCATCCAGTCCCAAGCAGCCGGGCATGACTGGATCTTCGGGGAAATGACACTCGAAAAACCACAGATCCGGGTGAATATCCAGCTCTGCAATAATCTGACCCTTACCGTGATCGCCTCCGTCAACGTTGATTTCGGCAATCCGATCAACCATCAACATCTGCCCAATAGGCAGGCGGGCATTGCCAGGGCCAAACATGCGACCGTGGCCACAGTCCAGTAATTCGTCGCGGGTATAAGAGCTCTTGCGGATGTGACCGTTCATAAGGGTTTGTTCATTTTAAAAGTGGGCGGAAGCCGGGTGCCCGACTTGCAAAGCCTGCGATATTATCGCGGCGCCGT
>JBBSPQ010000318.1:0-4187 GCA_038258585.1 Pseudomonadales bacterium | reverse complement strand
GGCGAACGGACACAGATTCAGGCCGATGACAGCCTGCTGCAGCCAGGCAAGGGTGGCCTGCTCTGCATTGGATATCTGCTTTTGAGAACCGGGGCCTTGAGAACTGGAATCTTGAGAACTGGCATCTTGAGAAATAGCCGACATCAGGTTTTCTTCTTGCGCTTCGCTGGCGCGGCAGCCTTACCCGAACCCTTGAGCTTCTTCGGACCTTTATAAGTGCCGGGCAGTTCCTTGATCTTGCGAGGCTCGAACGTCACTCGCAGATAGCGTTCGATGGACGCCTTGAGATTCCATTCGTTGGGAGCAATCAGCGCCACTGCCAGTCCTTCCTTTCCCGCCCGACCAGTACGCCCGATGCGATGCACATAATCGTCACCCTTGCGCGCCATATCGAAATTCACCACCAGATCGATGCCTTTGACATCGAGACCACGGGACGCCACATCACTGGCGATCAGAATGTTTATCTTGCCGTCGCGAAAGGCGGTCGTGGTGGAATTGCGCACGTCCTGTTTGACATCACCGTGCAGATAACCGGCGCGCTGGCCGCGATAACGCATCACACCACTTAAATGGGTGGCCATATCTTTGGTATTGGTGAATACCAGCGCGCGCTCGAAAGTCTCGTTTTCCAGCAGCCACAGCAGCAGTTTTTCTTTGTGCTTATCGTCGTCGGCGAGAATGAACTGCTGATTTATAGCCTCGTGCTGTTCGCGGGCGTCATTGACAGTGACGCGTACCGGATCGTTGAGCACCTGCATGAGACGCCGCACACCCGCCGGCAAGGTCGCTGACAGCAGCATGGTTTGTCGCTCCGGGTGGCATTGGGCGATGATCGCCAGCACATCATCGATGAAACCCATCTCGAACAGACGATCAGCTTCATCTAGCACGAGGGCTTCCAAGGAAGAAAACAGCGTCGAGCCTTCCTTCACTAGCTCCAGCGTGCGGCCGGGAGTCGCGATGAGTATTTCCGGATCTTTGCGCAACAGCGCTCGCTGCACCCTGAATTCCTGCCCGCCCGTGATGACGCCGACTTTGATGCCGCAATAGCTGGCCAGTTTTTCGCACTCTTTGCCAATCTGCCTCGCCAGTTCCCGCGTTGGGACTAGCACTAACGCTCTCGTGCCGGCCTTGGCGCCGGGACTTGTAATCATCCGTTGCAGAATCGGCAGCAAGAAAGCCGCCGTCTTGCCACTGCCAGTGGCAGCATTGACCAGCAGATCTTTCCCTTCCAGCGCGAGCGGAATCGCCTGCTGCTGCACCGGAGTAGGTTCTTTGAAGCCCATTTTATCGACAGACTTAAGGAGCCGCTGATCGAGTTGTAAATCGGAAAACACAGATAATTCCTTGAAAATGCTGCAATCGTTTCGTTGGGCGCACATTACCACCAAAGGCCAACATTGCAATCAGAATATCCAGAGAAAGGAAGAGCTTAGCAAGGAGCTGCTGACAATGAAGGATTCAGGACTTCTTGCCACCGAGGTCATCCTCAGGCTTGTCTTCATGAATCAAACGAGCCTCCTGCTCAGGCGCAGGATAAGTCTTAGAACTGCGCAGCACTGGAAACAGACCCTGCACGTCAATATGGAAGGCCTCGCAGAGCTGCTCCAGCGTTTTGATGGTGACGTTCTGATCCTGATTCTCTATGCGCATGATGGTCGACTGTGCAACGCCTATTTTACGGGCGAAATCACGCTGAGGAATATCCCCTCTCTTTTCTCTAACGAATTTTGCCAGTCGCTGCCGCAGATGAACCATATGTGGTTTATAATTGAAGCGACGAACCACATGGGGTTCTTTTCAACATGCAGAATTCAACACCACGGTTTTTAGCAGGAAGCATGCAGTACCGGGCGCAGTAGCGCGGTGTCACCTCCCCAAAAAGGAAAGTGACACCGCGCTCCCAACTTCCCCCTCCGCCATATTTGCATCCCTTCTGAAAGGTGAATTATGCTCACCTTCAATTTCAGCGCTTCCCTCTCAACCACAACTCTCAATTAAAAGAAGAAGACCATGACCGCATCTAATGGCAACAATTTAAAAACCCAAGGCATGCTCGCCTGGATCGAACGGACCGGGAACAAACTGCCTGATCCGGTGTTTATCTTCTTCGGCTTGATTCTGGGACTTGTGGTTATCAGCGTCATTGCCGCTTTAGCAGGCGTCTCCGCCTTGCATCCGTCACAACTGGACGCGAACGGAAACAAGATTATCATCGAAGCGGCTAGCCTGCTCTCATCCGACAATATCCGTCGATTGCTGGTGGAGATGCCGCAGACGTTTTCACACTTCTATCCAATGGGCTTCGTGCTGGTGGTAATGCTGGGTGCCGGAGTCGCGGAACGCACCGGACTGTTCGCAACCGCCATGAGCGCGGCCGTAAAAGTGGCGCCTAAAAATTTACTGACCCCTGCGGTGGCACTCGTCGCCATTCTCGGCAATTTGGCTTTTGACGCCGCCTATGTAGTGCTGATTCCTTTAGCCGGCGTTATCTTCGCGGCAGCAGGACGTCATCCCATCGCTGGGATCGCGGCGGCGTTCGCTGGCGTGTCGGGTGGTTTCTCCGCCAACCTGATGCCCGGCCAAACCGATGCACTATTGTTTGGATTGACGCAGGCGGCCGCAAATACCATTGATACAGATTGGACGGCAAACATTGCGGGTAACTGGTATTTCATGATCGCCATGACTTTCGTCTTCATACCGGTCATATGGTACCTGACCGACAAAATCATCGAACCACGCCTCACGCCACTGAGTCCAGAAGCCAGTACTACGTACACCCCTACTCAGACAACTGGTGATGAGGCTCCAGCCGTTTCCGCCACGACTGCGCAAGAACGAAGCGGCATGATAAGGGCCGGATTGGCAGCACTAACAATCTTCGCAATCTGGTTCTTGTTGTGTGTCATTCCAGGCACTCCTCTGATTGATGAAGATGGGGGCGCGGGCCGCATGCAACCTTTCTATCAGTCTTTGGTCGCTGGGTTCTTCCTGTTGTTTCTTGCCTGCGGCTGGGCTTACGGATCTGCCACTGGCAGCGTTCGCGATCACCGCGACATCGTACGCATGATGTCTGAATCCATGGCCGACCTGGGTTACTACCTAGTGCTCGCGTTCGCCGCCGCGCATTTTGTGGCGATGTTCAATTGGTCCAATCTGGGGCTGATTTTCGCTGTGAAGGGGGCTGGACTCATTCAGGCGTCAGAGCTACCAATGGCAATTCTGTTAGTGATGATGGTAATCATGACGGCGCTAATCAATCTATTCATTGGTTCAGCAAGTGCTAAATGGGCCCTACTGGCGCCAGTGCTGGTGCCTATGTTGATGCTGGTGGGAGTCAGCCCGGAGATGAGTACAGCGACCTACCGAGTAGGAGACGGAGCGACCAATATCATCACGCCATTGATGCCTTACTTCCCGCTGATACTGACGTTCTGCAAACGTTGGGACAAGGACTTTGGCCTGGGTAGTCTGGCGGCCACTATGGTGCCCTACTCGATCTGGTTGCTGCTGACTGGCACCATCCTTGTCGTTGTGTGGGTTGTGTTGGGTCTGCCGCTCGGGCCTGGGGCCAGCACCGTCTTCAACATTTAACCTATTGCAGATGCCGGTCGAAAAACGCCAACAATGACTCGTACAGGCGCACGACATTTTCCGAACTGTAAAACCCGTGCCCCTCATCGTCTTCAAGGAGGATTTCGTGCGAAACATTCGCGTCCTCCAGTGCCTCGATCATGTCCTTGGCGTGAAAAATCGGCGCGCGTCTGTCCTCGCCTCCATGGGCAATGAAGATTGGGACTTTGATACTGGCTGCGTTGAACACCGGCGACTGACTCCGCAACTCATCTCTATCATCGCCAATCGTTGTCTCGATGTACCTGTCCCCACCCGGCTGAAACGGAATATCCGAACGGTCCATCTTGGTGAGATCGTAAACACCCGCATAACCCGCCGCACACTGATAACGATCAGGCTCGCGAATAACTGAGGTCAATGCTGCGTACCCTCCATAGCTGGCACCATAGATACAGATCCTTTCCGGATCGACATTTCCGCGCTGCACCGCCCAACGCGTTGCCACAGTGATGTCGTCGATCATGCCAAGCCCCCATTGACGATATCCGGCTTTCTCGAATGACTGTCCGAAACCACCCGAACCACGAAAGTTCACGTGCAACACT
>JBBSPQ010000317.1:0-4193 GCA_038258585.1 Pseudomonadales bacterium | reverse complement strand
CTTGTCCGATACGGGCGGGTGGCAGCTTTTTTTTCAGCCAGTTGACGTGCGTCGTGAGCCGTCCGATCTCGGCATAGAGGTCGTCTGCCTGCTAGACATGCGCGGCCGTCAGCGCAGCGACGTCGTCTCGGCGCTCAAAAATGCTTACGAGTCCCTTTCGGGCGTGGGTTCGCCAGTCGCGGAGGACATTCGTGTGAACCCCATATTCGGCGCTGATCTGGGCCAGCGTCTTTTCTTCTTTCAGCAGGTCGAGTGCGACTTGGGCTTTGAAGGCGGCAGGGTAAACCTTTTTCATCAGGAGGGCTACCTTTCATTGGCCTGTTGGAGTGTCTGAATTTCTGTAGCCATTATAGATCTTCTTGCAATTGAAGCGTTGACAGACCCAACTAAAATCCGTTTCGATACAAAAACGTTCGCTCCATGTTCCTTTTGCACAAAACTGCATATTCTCGTGGGGTGCGTCTTGCTCACGAAACCCAAAATCACATACGGTAATCGTTGCCGTTTTGTAGGCCAGGGGCATATCCCGAAACTCACGGTCGGAAACATTCGCGGTATCCCATTGCCAGGTGACCACTTTGCCCGCATTATTGATCAGCCAACCGCGCTTGACCCCAATAATCCAGCGCCCATTCGATTTACCTTTTTTGCCAACTTGCTGGGGACTACGGCCTTCCCGTCGTGGATGCACGAGTTCGATCCCATAGGTGTCAGCAATCGTAAAGAACGATGGTTCTGCCAGAAACTCATCGGTGTAATGGCTGCACCGTTTGAGTAACCGCAATAACCGGGTGAGTTCGGGCATCGCCGGGAACAGATAGCGGTAATTTGCCGCCAGCCAGCGATAAAAAGGGGCGATATTGACCGCCACGCATCGAAAAGAGCATGCCAATGGTCACAATTTCACGGTCATACAGCTTTGCATCAGATCGTTTGTTGACAGCGCCCAAGCGATCGTCTACCATACAAAATAAGCGGATGATACTTTCTTCCGTTGACATGTCGTTGCTCCTTGTGTTGCGGTTGGTTTCGTCACCAAACAGTATACCAAGAAGCGCGACATGTTTCTTTTTTTCAAAAAACGAGACTGTCCTACGTGCGTAAACATGTACGAAAAAACTAGCAACAATGGTTAATAACTTCATAGAGCGGCAGATGCAATTATCCTATGCTGTAGCTACAGAAGCCATCAATATGCATGCGAGATGGAATTCACAAGTGTTGCGTTATTGATGTCACCTGGGCGGAAAGTACAATCGAATGTTGAACAGCTACAGCGGAGGATCACCATGCGAACCCGTTTCTTGATAGCACTACTCATTGCGCTTACGTGTGTCGTGCTCCCGCCTGGTGCAGGGCGCGCGCAGACACCGCCAGATCCGCAGATGCCACGCATCTTCCCGTTGACATCGTCGGCACAACTTCATGGCGATACCATCAGGGTCAGCATGACCTTTGCCCTAAAAGATCGCAATGGTGTCCCTATACTCCAAGGGAGCAACTCAGGTCAAGCTGATATCACTCCTGAAGCGAAGGTGTCTGTAAGCGCGAATGGCGATCCAGTGACACCTAATGCGCTGCCAGCAACCGTTAGTCCGGTGACATCACCACTCAAAATTGTGTTCCTAATCGATCGCAGTGGTAGTATGAACGATCCCGTCTATGACGTGGAAGGTAATCCGATTCTAGGCGAGGATCAGAAGCCGCTTACTCGAATCCAGGCTGCGAGAAATGCGGCGAAACAGGCCGTAGCTGAAGCTCCGAACGATGCTGAATTTGCCATCTTTAGTTTTGCGGAGAATTCGACGCTTTATCAAGGTGGATTTCTGCGAAAGAATACCCAACTCAAGACAATCCATAGTGCAATCGAAAACGAAATTATACCAAATAAACCTCGTACAGGTAACACATGCATTTATGATGCATTAAACGACGCAATTGGGTTTATAAAGGCTCAGGTACCTGCCGAATCACTTGACCGCCGAGCCATTATTCTTTTTACCGATGGCAAAGATCATGAAGCCGGTCTTTGCCATAACACGCTTGGCGTAGATAGCATTATTAACTTTGCCCGTGAGGCGCAAGAAACGATCATTCCCATCTTTTCTGTTGCGCCTTGTGTACGTACCGAGGAAGACGTCTGTAAGGATATTGATGAAAATGCACTTGCCCGACTGTCTGAACAAACCAATGCGTCCTCGTACATTAAAGACGCACGCCAAATGAACACATTCTTTGGGCAGGCAGTAGGTGTTTTAAAAAGTCAGTGGATGGTGCAGGCAGATGTACCAGCGCATCAAGGCGCAAACACCGCGACATTTACCTTGCAGCTTCATACTAATGAAGATAATCCTATCTCAGTTGCTGTCGACTTTCGTTCGGACGTTGAACTACGCCCCACACCGACGGTGCAGATGAAGCAGGGTCTGCTTGAAGATACCCAGTATCGTGTACAGCTTACCATTGCCAATTATCAACGTATCGGCGCGCTGACGCTCGAACTATGCGACAGCGAGTCAAGTGGGAAGTGTCTTGGCGAACCACATGTTATTCACAATCCCGGGGCAGGCGAGCTATTATATATACCAGCAACAGGTCTCGACCTGAAGCATACCTACCATCTGCGCGTCACAGCGACAGACCGCGCAGGCAACCCGCTGGCCATTGCGCTCATTGATGATCAAGGCGCGCCGCAGAAGACCCATCCGTTTACCCACGAATCAAATCTTAAGCTCAAAGTATCGAGTGTAACCGTGGCTGAAGACCAGAGCACGCTTGTTGTGCAGGTGCAGTCACGTGGTTTCGTCACAAGGAATTGGCGCACATTGATCAATGAGGTCGTATTTCACAGCAATGAGGAGGATAAAAGTCCCTCGTTTACACGCTCTGTCATATCAGCGACCGAGATGACTAACACGAACAGCCTGCAATTTGTAATACCAGATGTCGTGCCACAAGATAGTCTCGATCATTTCTATCAAGTTGGTTTGGTATTGAACGAAGACACCAGCGACATCACCGTTGAACCACTCGACAATATACGAATTAAGCGGGACAAACCTCCATCCTGGATAGCACAACTGATCAGTTCGTGGATCACGGCTCCCGTTCTTATGAGTCTTGCAATTGCGTTGCTGCTTATCGTTGCGTTCGTCATCATCAGGCGATATGTGATACGCCGCTTTGCGCCTGATCCATACAATCTGCCAGGCGTCACAAGGATACGCCCATCACCCCAGGTGCCAGCCAACACCAAACATCGCCCTGCAAAAGGTAGCGCGTCCGTAATCCCGAAACCGCCTGAGATAATGCATACCAACAGCACACAACTGGACAGGAATGATACTGTATTCACTCCAGATGGTACAGTGCTGCATGTGCCTGACACACGCCAGCATCGGCTGCGTATTGGGATTATCCAAACGCCAGATGCTACACAGGTACGCGAGGAGGTTGTTACCCACTTCCCATGCATTATCGGACGAACAGCAACAATCAACAATGGTGTCACCGGTGTCACCGGCCTTGTTATCACCGGCGATGAGAAAATCTCGCGCGCGCATGTGAAGATCACGGTCGAAGATGGCAGCATCCAGATCGTTGACTGTAAGAGTAGCAACGGCACATTCATTGACGATAGCCGGCTTGATGCTGGTGGCTCAGCGCTGCTGAAGAGCCGCACGCTCGTTCGCCTGGGGCCACATACCACACTTGAGCTAGAGCTGCAGAAGTAATCTTCGTTTCGTCCAGCGCGCTCCATTGCGGCGGAGCGCGCTGGCGTTTTATGCCAGAGGAATCTGCCAGCGCCGCAGTGTTCCATCTTCTGATGCTGTCATAATACACGATTGTTGTGGCATATATGCGACGTCGTTGACGCGATCAGTATGTCCACGTATGACTGCGGCATGGCTAAGTTCGACATTGGTGACATGCCAGAGATGCACGGTCGTGTGATGGAGTGCAGCCAGGGTTGCTCCATCCGGCGCGAATACCAGGCGATGTACAGATGCCTGTTCGTATAACGCCTGCTGACCAATCAGGTGGATGACATCTTCATCAAGATGCCAGACAGCAAGCGTCGTCGTTGTCGAGACAGCCAGACATGCGCCATCAGCCGACAGCGCAACGGCAGTGATTTCATCATCAGGGAACGGCTGTAGCGTGTGCATATCGTCGTTGGTCTCCAGTGATCG
>JBBSPQ010000316.1:0-4201 GCA_038258585.1 Pseudomonadales bacterium | reverse complement strand
CGGTTTGGATGCCATGAACGGAATGGTAGCGACAGACGGCTGGGCAAATGTATCGACGGTCAATGTCATCGACCTGGCACGTCAGTTTGCTGACGACGGAGTTGAGGCAATTATTTATACCGACATCGCCCGTGACGGCATGATGCAGGGTGTGAACGTTCAAGCGACGGTTGCGCTCGCGGAAGCGACACGAATTCCGGTGATTGCTTCTGGGGGCGTAAGCCGAATCGAAGACATTCATGCACTGCAAGCCGTTGCGAAAACGCAGACTGGCGGCGGAATCATGGGTGCTATTACTGGTCGGGCAATTTACGAAGGCGCGCTGAATCTAGCTGAAGCACAACGCTTCTGCGATGCAGCGAACTCCTGAGGTCGAGGTAAGTCATGGCTCTGGCAAAACGAATTATTCCGTGTCTGGATTGCGACAAAGGACGTGTAGTAAAAGGCGTCAAATTCGTGGACATTCGCGACGCCGGTGATCCCGTTGAGATCGCCAAACGTTACAGCGATGCCGGCGCCGATGAAATTACTTTTCTAGACATTACTGCAAGCCACGAAGGTCGTGAAACGACTGTGCATACTGTGGAGTTGATTGCGGGGCAGGTTTTCATTCCACTTACCGTTGGTGGTGGCATCCGCACGCTGGATGATATACGCACGATGCTTAATGCCGGAGCCGACAAAGTGGCCATAAATACAGCGGCGGTGTTCAATCCTGATTTTGTGCGCGAAGCAGCGCAACGCTTCGGCTCCCAATGTATTGTAATGGCAATGGACGCTAAAAAAGTCAGCGCCGAGGGCGAACCTGATCGCTGGGAGATTTTTACTCACGGCGGACGCAAGACCACCGGCATAGATGCAGTCGAATGGGCAAAGCGCATGGTGAGTTATGGCGCGGGAGAAATTCTGCTGACCAGTATGGACCGGGACGGCACAAAAATTGGGTTTGATCTGGCACTTAACAAAGCCGTCAGCGAAAGCGTGTCTGTGCCGATCATCGCCTCTGGTGGTGTCGGCAATCTTCAGCATCTAGTCGATGGCGTAATTGAAGGGCGCGCTGACGCAGTGCTTGCTGCCAGCATTTTCCACTTCGGAGAATTCACTATTCCTCAGGCCAAGCGTTATATGGCTGATCAGGGGATAGAGATGAGGTTATAGATCCTAAACCCGCTTCAGTTATTCGGTATATCATTGACTGGTTCCACTTCCACGGTCGGTGAAACTGGTAAATAGCCATTCTTCTGCAATTGAATCATCGCCGATGCCGGGATAAGTTCGATATTTTGCTCGGCAAGTCTTGGCAACATCTCTTCCAGATATTCCAGCGTCTCTTTGTAAGGATGCCCAATTCCAACTGCGCTGCCTCTGGCTTTCGCGAGCTTCAACAGCCGTTGAAACTCCATATCGATGTTTTCTTCCGCGGCTTCGTTATCGAGAAAAACATTGCGCGTGATTGTGGGAATATTGTTTTCCTGCGCCACTCGACCGGCAACACTTTTACCAGTGGTGAGACTATCTACAAAATAAAGATCATGCTTTTTCAACGCGTCCATAACCCATGTCATTTGGGTTTCCATTTCTGTCAGAGTGCTGCCCATGTGGTTGTTAATCCCCTGTAAGTAGGGAATAGAGCTTATAGAATCTTCCAGCACGCTTGTGAATTCGTCTTTATTGAGCGAGTCGGTCAATGCGCCTGGCCCAAGGGCCAAATGCGATTGGTTGCTCATCGGTGCATGCAGCATGATTTCTTTCCCTGCACCATGAGCCTGTTCGGCTAGCTGAACGCCGAATGGCGTATGGGGTAGAACGGCAAAAGTGACGGCTCCGGGCAATGATATGGCGCGCTCCCCCAAGGTATCGCTATTGCCTATGTCGTCGATGATGAGAGTGATATAAATTCTGTCATGCGTTACCGATAAAGGATCATTTGAATCGGTAATGGTTTCGGGAACGATGGCATTTCGTGCTTCAATTGCAATTGAGGCCGGTACGGGATTTGGGATGATTGTCAGCGCGGTCGGGTCCTCGCTTAAAACCTGTTGCACGGATTCCGGTGCGGAGGCGAGCGCTTCGTTGCTGTCTTCCTGGTTTGGGGCTGAGTTGGCAATGCTGAAAATGACGATCACAATCATGCCCACAATGCCGATCAACATCATGATCAGCGGACGCGGGTTTCTAGCGATAGCATCAAGAAAAGGATCTTCGCGCAGGCGACTCAGTTTGAATGGAACGGGGCCAGTGGTGTTGCGTTTCAAATCACTGGGTTTCGAATCACTTGATTTAGAGTCATTGGGTTTCAAATCCCTATCTCTCTATCAGCGAAGTGTCTGCTTTAGTTGCATTCTGCATGTGGTTGTCAGTAAGCGTCGGTGTTTTCATCGCCTGCGTCATGCGCGTTGATTGCAGAATGTTGAGCCCGCGCAGCAACGTGAGTGCTTCTTGCAGTTGATAGTCAGTTACGACTACCTGCTCGGAGCTGACCGTTGGCTGGCGCACAATATCGTCGAGATCATTGCCATTGCGAAGATGTCCGTTAAGGTCGGCTTCGGTATAGCCGGCACGACCAGTATTTCGAGTCACAAGACCTTCTTCAATGATGATATCTGGCTGGATGCCCTGAGCCTGAATTGAACGACCTGTCGGTGTAAAGTACAACGAGGTAGTCAGTTTGATAGCTCGGTTTTCAGCGATAGGAACCACAGTCTGCACAGACCCTTTACCGAAGCTGCGTGTGCCCATAATCACTGCGCGACCATGATCCTGTAGAGCGCCGGAAACAATTTCTGCCGCCGACGCGGTGCCGCCATTGATGAGAACGATGACAGGAACGCCATTGCTGGGATCGTCTTCGTTGGCAAAGTACTCAAGTTCGGTCTGGTTGTCGCGGCCTTGGGTATACACAATTTTGCCGGAGGTAATGAATGAATCTACAACGTCAACGGACGCCTGAAGAATTCCGCCTGGGTTATTTCGCAAATCCAGAACAAGGCCTTTCAGGTTTGGCTCTTCGGCGGTGATCTTTGCGAGCTCTTGGCGTACCTCTGTGCCGGTATTTACCTTGAACTGGGAAATTCGTAAATAGGTATAACCTGGCTCTAGGGAGCGATGACGCACACTGGCGACGGAGATCGGTTCGCGGGTCAGAGTGAACTCAAGTGGCTCAGGTTCGCCTTCGCGCAGAATCCCCAGCACGATTGAAGTTCCAATGTCGCCACGCATCAATTCCACAGCGTCGCTGATCAGCATTTCGCGCAGTGGCCTGCCGTCGATCTCGACGATCAAATCCCCCGGCATAATGCCAGCGCGAGATGCAGGGGTGTCGTCAATCGGAGTAATGATTTTTATGTAGCCATCTTATTCGCCGACTTCGATACCAAGACCGCCGAACTCGCCTTGGGTCGTTTCCTGCAATGAATCGTAATCTTCCGAACTTAGATAGGCGGAGTGAGGGTCAAGCCCTGACAGCATGCCTTTGATCGCAAGCTCCAACAGGCGTTTGTCGTCGATAGGTTGCACGTAGGCGTTACGAATATTGTCCAGCGCTTCGGCGAAGATGCGTACTTCTTCGAGGGGCAATGGCAGACGTTCCTGATCGGGCATCGAGGCCGGCGCTTGAGGTTGTGCAAACAGAGATGAGCTCACAATGGATAACAACAGGGCGAGGCTTGGACGTACAACCCGGGCGAAAGGAATTCTGTGACTATTGAATATGTTCATGGTAATCCTCTGCAACTTGACTCGTCGTGATGCTGTTGTTGAATGCCGATCAGAATAGCATGGCTCCTTAGCTCTCGCACCAGCTTGCTGGATCCTGGGCCTCTCCATTGTGACGGATCTCGAAGTAAATCCCTGGTGTATCCATGCCACCGTTGGCGCCTGCTGTGGCTAATGCTTCGCCCCGGTTTACCCAGTCACCTTTCCTTTTAACCAGTGACTCATTGTTGGCATATAGGCTCAAATAGCCCTCGCCGTGATCGACCACTACTAGCAGACCTGATCCGCGCAGCCAGTCTGAAAACACGACCCGACCCGGATGTACAGCGCGTACAGGCGAACCGGTGTCCGCTCCTAGTACAACACCCTGTCGGTGCAGATTGCCGTCACTGTAGGTGGAGCCGAATGCGTTCAGCCGCTTGCCTGATACTGGCCAAGGCAGACGTCCACGCGCCGCAGCGAAGGGAGTAAGCTGCTCCGGCGGAGG
>JBBSPQ010000315.1:0-4221 GCA_038258585.1 Pseudomonadales bacterium | reverse complement strand
ATCAGATGTGGCAAACTGAGACCAATGGTATTCGGGATTCCCTATGGTCTGGGCAGGCGGCCAATTGAGCTCAGGGCTGCTAGCCTTCCATTGCCCAGTATTGAAGCTGCGGTAGTGAGACAGGACGCCACACCGCCTTAGCACTACTGAAGTAGAAAGTGCCTGTCTCTCACATGTGCCAGCGGCAGAGTGCAGCGCAATTAGCCGAGCCAATGAAACCCGGGCGACATCACATCAGCATTTGTACTATTGAAAAAACGATTGCCCATCTTCCCAAGATTATGCGTCGGGTATTGAAAGCTGTAAGTCTGAATCGTGTACTGGGATATATTACTTCCCATCGTGGATGAAGGATTAGTGGAAGAAGCGCGTCAAGCTTAAGAACAAATAAAGAAGGACGTGGCGAGGGTGTAGCGGTTAGCCAGGTATTTGCAAAATACCGACACGCGACGAACAGGAATACTGAAGTAAACGGCGTCAGGCACTAACCGACGCGGACCAAGACATTTTAACTTAAATCAAGATAAGAGGTCAGACTATGATTACCAAGCTGATATTATTGTGTGTGTTACACATTGCTGTTGTTATAGCGTTTCCAGTTCAGGCCGAAGACATTGCCGGTATACAAGAGCATCCGTTGCTCACCCGTTATCCTGGACAGGAAATTCGCTGGCAGCATATCGAAAATTATATGCCATATAGGGTCCCGGTAGGTCCTGTTACCGGCTATCGCAGTATTGATGCCTGGATAGACACCGAAGGCAGGGTGACGCGGACATTCTATCGTTACAGTGGTACTGACAGAAGCTTCTCGGAATTCTACTTGAATTATCTACAGGCTCTTCAGGCACAGGATTTTGAAATTCTTGGTGAAGGAATGTCGGCCGACCGGCGTGGAAATGATCTAGGCAGCCGGAGCTGGTCGGAAGTGTATTTTATTCAAAATCCTGCGACCAAACCAGGTGAAGTTGGAACTTTCTTTTCCGGCACATCGTCCTCCGGAGGAGCTGGTAGCATTGTTGCTCGCAAAGAACGCGCCGCTGGAATCGTTTATGTGGTTGTTGGAGTAGAACAGCATTCGGCGGATTATGTCGGAACTTTGGTTGACATTATTGAGGTGGAAGCTGCCGAAACCGGATTGGTGGTAGTTGACGCCGAAGCCATTGGCGCCGATCTGGAAGAATACGGCAGAGTGGTACTGGATGGCATCGTGTTCGATTTTGACAAGGATACTCTTCGGCCAGAGTCCGATGCAGCGCTAGAAGCCATTGTGGAATTTTTAACCGCCAACCCTGACAAAACATTTTACGTAGTGGGGCACACGGATTCGGTTGGGACCTTCGCCTACAACAGCAAACTTTCTGCCGACCGGGCGACGACAGTTGTATCCGTTTTACAACAGCGGTTTGGCATAGCGTCGAATCGATTAGAGCCACATGGCGCAGGACCGTTGTCACCAGTTTTTTCAAATTCGCAGGACGCAGGCAGAGAGAGAAATCGACGCGTTGAGCTGGTCGAGCGCTAGTTCATGGTGATTGTCTGGCGAATAGTGCTCGCGCTGTGTCTGGCATTGCTGGGATTGGCTGCCGGCACTTGGTTTGGTGGCCGTTTTTTTGTACCCAGTGGCAGTGGTTTGGCCGGCCGGTGATGGCACTGGGTTATGGTGTAATGGCTGCCCTGATTTTATTGTTGGTTGGGGTATTTACCGGACATTATCTCAAAGCTATCCGGCTGCGCCAACTGGCATTGTGTGTCGCCGGGATTACCGCTGTCGTGTTGGGAATTTTTGCCATGCAGACGATGACCCGTCTAGCAGAAAATACTGATTCGGATAGCGCCTATGAAGCGGCGGGATCATTCAATGTAGTAATGCAACGACTGGATGACAGCGATCCCTATTTATTTACAAAAATGGAAGTGGATACTGCAAGCCGTCACTGGACTATGACAGGACCGGCCCCTGAATATCAGATCTGTACGGGTCTAATCAGGGCCAATACGTTGATGGATATCCGTCAAGCGCTGGATCAGCTGGCTAGGATGGATTCGGCGAGATTTGCTGAGTGTCATAACAGCCCTGATTCGGCAATAAAACGTTTGAGCTGGCACCTGAATGATGATGCTGGCCAGAGGCAGGCTCAAAATACACCCTATCTGGATAGGGGTGAACTTGATATCACCAGCAACTGTGCCTCGGCAGTCGATGAAGTGAGGCGAGTTCTTCTTGGTGTGGAGTCTGTGTCACTGACGACGAGCTCTCGAGTTAAATGCCAATGAAACAGTTTTTAGCCCTAACACTACTTCTTGGTAGCGTACTGGCTGCTCAGTGCGGTATCGCTCAATCTTTACCGGTCCAACTCTGCCGCGCAAGTCCAGATCGCCATGTCTATTCCGTCTCCGGTGAAGTCGCTGGCAAGAACACTTTCAGCGCAGAGATTAGTCAATCGATGGCCTTTGGTTCCTCCAACTGGTGCCAGCGCCTTATGGCTGGGATTTGCGTCTGCTGGATGGTGAGGGTATGGACCTTAGCCAGATTACTCCGCCTTATCGGTTCGCTCCCAACCCTCGTGAGATATATGGCTGGCATTTTCGTAATGCCGATAATACCGATGCAAATACCGGTGATGTCAATGCCCCACAACATTCGCGTATCTTCCAGTTTTCTTCTTCTCTGACAGGAACCGGTGGTTTTAAACCTTCCAGTTCGGGTGGTGCAGTAAACTCCGTTGCGGAAGACAGTGAAGGGGGACGTGGCATGTTGCGTATTATCGACATGGGCCTTTCCGATCTGGAGCCTGATGTTAAAGCGAGAATAACCTACCTCAAGTTTGAAATTTGCCTCAACTGGTCGAAGACTGCGGCGGAAGGTGAAGGCAGCGAGGAGGAAAACAGTAAACAGTCAAGCAGTACAGTTTTTCTGAATGAAGAGCAAGAAATGCTGTTTTCCTGCGGACTAAACTCTGACGAATACCAACTGACAGCTTGGGTTTTACCTCGCATGCTGAATGGTGATATGGATGGCGATGGCAACATCGACGGTTGAATGATGAGCGCAGGGGAATAGCGCTTTGTCGTGCGGGCACAGACTTGTTATTGCTTGGCTTTGGTGCAGAGTTTGAGGTCCCCCTTGAGACCACGGGCGGTGAGCCAGAATATGAAACTTACTTAAGCTTTTCACAATACTTAGGCAGTACCGATACATGGAAAATGCGATCAGGGAGAGTGGAAGGGCATGATCAGCTCATTCTGGCAAGAACAGAAAAGGCGGAACTGGCTGTTTTTTGGGATGGGGATTCTATAAGACATCAACTGTTGGGGGTTTTCGTTGAACCCTGACCAAATGTACTAAATTGGCAATCCGTTGGTCGCTCACGATGTCGGCAACACACTCTGGCCCGTCACTGCTGTATCAGGTTCCGAGCAATAAAAAAGCCCCAACCAGAGCACTGGTTGGGGCTTTCGCTTTTAAGAGCCTGACGATGACCTACTCTCACATGGGGAGACCCCACACTACCATCGGCGCTGAGCACTTTCACTTCTGAGTTCGAGATGGGATCAGGTGGTTCACACTCGCTATGGTCGTCAGGCAATTCGGTGGGGTCACTGCACGTTGTGTGTGCTGCAGTGTCCGCATGAACGGCCAACAATCGGATGAATGAAGAATTTGTTTACTCTTATACAAGCTGTCTGGTGTCTGTACACGCGCGTTTTCACGCAAAAGGTCGCTACTACAAAACATATCACCTTAGCAAAAGCCTGTGATTATATGGTCAAGCCTCACGTGCAATTAGTACTGGTTAGCTCAAGGCCTCACAACCCTTACACACCCAGCCTATCAACGTCGTAGTCTTCAACGGCACTTTAGGAGGATCAAGTCCTCAGGGAGATCTCGTCTTGAGGGGGGCTTCCCGCTTAGATGCTTTCAGCGGTTATCCTGTCCGAACATAGCTACCGGGCAATGCCACTGGCGTGACAACCCGAACACCAGAGGTTCGTCCACTCCGGTCCTCTCGTACTAGGAGCAGCTCCTCTCAAATCTCCAACGCCCACGGCAGATAGGGACCGAACTGTCTCACGACGTTCTAAACCCAGCTCGCGTACCACTTTAATCGGCGAACAGCCGAACCCTTGGGACCTGCTCCAGCCCCAGGATGTGATGAGCCGACATCGAGGTGCCAAACCGCGCCGCCGATGTGAACTCTCAGGCGCGATCAGCCTGTT
>JBBSPQ010000314.1:0-4221 GCA_038258585.1 Pseudomonadales bacterium | reverse complement strand
GTTGCCCTTTTACATCAGGACTCACTCTCAAACTGCACAGTCAATCCTTCCACATTTACTGCTTGGCCATCCACTACACGCGGCGCGTAACGAAATTGCTCGATTGCAGTCAGCGCGGCCTGAGTGAAATTTTTATCGCCCACACTATTGGCGACGCGTGCATTGAAAACAACGCCTTGAGCATTCACATCAAACTCTATTTCGGCCTGAGCAGGACGCGAGTGGACCGAGCACGGACCAAGTGATCCACTATCGCTGCTCCCACAATACATGTAACGCCTATAGGCTGGCGCGACAACGTAAATGGGCAGCTCGCTGTACTCACTGCCATAACCCGCCGCAATCATTTCGCCCAGTGCCAATAAATGAGGAGTTGCCTCAGTCGATCTGTCCGTTTTTTCGTACGCTTTTACAATCAGGGCATGGGTCATAAATACAATTGCCTGCTGATTTCCAGCCCGTTCAACGACAGAAAGGCTGGCCTCAAGCAATGGTAATGCGCGCAATTCACGACCCTCATTCATCCGCTTGCCGCGACCCTCGTTCATCCAGTACTTACCAAGATAAAACGCAGCCAGCGCGGTATTCAGATCGGATTGACCGAGTTCTTCCGAAAAATACTCGTGAGCATAGGTGAGGAAATTTTTCGCCTTCCCGTTTATCTCTGTGTCCGTCAATACAGCGCCAACCTCGAGACTGAGTCGGGCGTATTCCAGTGAGGATTTTCCGAATAACGCTCCCGACTGTTCGAGTGCATTCTGCAACGATGAATAGGCGTCTTCTGTCAAGCCAGAACGCGCTTGAGCCTTACCTGCATCCATCGTTTCAACTATCGATTGCTCGGTAATATCTTTGTCAGTCACGCTGTTTTGGGCAAAACTGACATTCCAGAAAAATGCGAACACGGCAACGATTAGAGTGTTTAGAAATCTCTTCTTGTCCATTTTATAGCCCTCTTCAATTGGCTCATCGAAAATGGTTGGAACATGAGTTCAGAATGTACCTTATTGCGGAAATGGAGGTGTAACACGATCCAACATGAATTACCACTAACTTGACGGACAAACAGTCATTTTCCGGGACAATGCATCTCCTCATTTTAGGCCCGGCCCACAGACATTCAGGACAAAATGCCTCTGTCATATGATCAATGGACGCAATAGATCCTGCACATTGATGGTCGTGTCATATTAATCGGGGTAAAGTACGCCCTAACCTCGCTCTTTAAATCCCCTCCATTTATCAAGGGAGCTCGACTCACATGGCTAATTACACCCTGAACGTCAATGGTCAGGCACTGGAAGTGACTGATGTTGACCCCGATACCCCATTGCTGTGGGTACTGCGTGATGAACTGGGAATGGTAGGTACCAAATTCGGCTGCGGTATAGCCCAATGCGGCGCCTGCACCGTCCATTTGAATGGCACTGCTGCGCGCTCCTGTTCACTGCCCGTCAGTGCGGCCGCCGATATGGTCGTAACGACTATCGAAGGGCTCGCTCTCAATGGCGAGCTGCATCCATTGCAACAGGCTTGGATTGATCATGACGTACCGCAGTGCGGCTACTGTCAGGCTGGACAATTGATGTCTGCTGCGGCGCTGTTGGCCACCAATTCCCGCCCGTCGGATCAAGACATAGACAACGCAATGGCTGGCAATCTCTGCCGTTGCGGCACCTATCAACGCATCCGCCTCGCTATCCATGACGCGGCTGCCAAATTGCCTGGGAGGACCGGTTAATCATGACTCAGAATACTCATACCAGCCCCAGCACACTCACCGATTATTTCAGCAGTTTGATGCAGGAACTGGACGTTGATCCTGCTCCTGCTGCCCCAATCCGACAACTCACTCGCCGCAGCTTCATCAAGTTGACCGGACTGCTGGGCGGTGGACTCGCTCTAGGCTTCAATCTGGGCAGTCAAAAGGTGATGGCGAATACCGTAAATAGCAACACTGAGTTCAGTGCCTATGTACAGATACGCGCCGATGGAAGTGTCGTCATTCAGGCCAAGAACCCGGAGATCGGTCAGGGCGTGAAAACCGCCTTGCCCATGATCGTGGCAGAGGAGCTCGATGCAGCTTGGGAAGATGTCGAAGTCATTCAATCGCCTATTGATGAAGATGTCTATGGACGTCAGATCGCCGGCGGATCTCGCTCGATTCCAGAAAACTGGGATCTGCTGCGCGAGGCAGGAGCCAGCGTTCGAGCAATGTTGGTGGCTGCTGCAGCCGCCCAATGGAGCGTCCCTGCCAGCGAGTTGAGAACAGAAAATACTCGTGTGATACACGACGCCTCGAACCGCTCCGTGGGATATGGCGAGCTGGCGGAAGCCGCTGCCAAATTAGAGATGCCAACCTCTGTGACTCTGAAGAGAGTGGGTGACTATCGGCTACTCGGCCGTCGCATTTCCGGTGTCGACAACCACAAACTGGTCACCGGCCAGCCCTTGTTCGGCATCGATCAGTCGCTTCCCAATATGAGCTATGCGGTTTATCAGAAATGTCCGGCAGTGGGCGGAAAAGTCGCCAGTGCCAATCTCGACCACATCAAGTCGCTGAAAGGGGTCAAGGACGCTTTCATTATTGAAGGCAACAATAAGACCGACGAAGTGATGCCGGGAGTTGCCATCATCGCAAACTCCACCTATGCAGCCTTCCGAGCCAAGCGAGAATTGGAAATTGAATGGGATGAGTCCGAAGCGTCCAAAGATAGCTGGACCGCATTTCAAGCACAGGCCCAGGAACTAGCGCTGAAATCAGCGAAGAATCCGCTTGTGACCACGGGAGACTTCGCCGGCGCAATGACGGCACCTGGACACAAGATTGTGGAGTCTTTCTACACTCACCACTTTGTCGCCCACGCAGCGCTGGAACCACAGAACACAACCGCCTGGTACAAACCCGATGGCAGCATTGAAATATGGGCGCCTACCCAGACTCCCATGCGGGGCGTGAATGGCGTGGCTAATTCGCTGGGAATCTCTCAGGAAAAAATCACCCTTCACCAGACCCGTGTGGGCGGTGGTTTCGGTCGCCGACTGACCAATGACACAGTATGCGAGGCAGCCGCTATCGCAAAACGTGTCGATGGCCCCGTGAAACTGCAATGGACTCGCGAAGACGACACCCTGCACGACTTCAACAGAGTCGGTGGATTCCACGTGATGAAAGGAGCCGTCGATGCCAGTGGCAAACTGGTCGCCTATTCCGACCATCTAATTTCTTTCACGGAAGATGGCCGGTCTGCGGTATCCGGTGGACAACTGCGCATGACCGGTTATCCGGAAAACGCCTGCGCCAACGCCAGCATGGGCGAAACCCTGCTTCCCCTAAAGATTACCTGCGGCGCCTTCCGCGCACCTGCTTCCAACACAGTGGCATGGGCACAACAGAGTTTCATTGGCGAGCTCGCCGCCGCCGCCGATCGCGATCAGGTTGAGTTCCTGCTGGAAACACTGGCCGCATTGCCCGAACCTACCGAACCCAGAGGCATGAACAAGCACCGCGCCATCGCCACGGTGAAACTCGCCGCCGAGAAGGCCGGATGGGGCAAGGTGATGCCAGCAGGACGGGGCATGGGTGTCTCCTTCTTCTTTAGCCACTTCGGACACATTGCAGAAGTGGCGGAAGTCAGTGTCACAGACGCACGCAAGCTGACGGTACACAACGTCACCGTTGCCGCCGATGTCGGTCCTATCGTCAATCTGAGCACTTCCGAGAACCTGCTGGAAGGCGCAGTAATAGATGGGCTGAGCACAATGATGGGACTGGAGATAAGCTTCGAGAATGGTCGGGTACAACAGGAGAACTTCCACCAGTATCCGATTCTGCGCAGCAACAAGGCACCAAAGATCGCCGTGCATCTAATTCAGAGCGACAACCACCCGACGGGACTCGGCGAGCCCGGGCTGCCTCCTCTGGCGCC
This sequence comes from Pseudomonadales bacterium, assembly GCA_038258585.1. GTDB lineage: Bacteria > Pseudomonadota > Gammaproteobacteria > Pseudomonadales > Pseudohongiellaceae > UBA5078. Next base: position 292 of record JBBSPQ010000314.1, on the reverse strand, counting down.
TGCGGTAGGGAATGCAATCTTTGCTGCCAGCGGCATCCGACCTCGCACCATGCCGCTTAGCAAGGAAGGCTTTACCATTTAATAATGACGCTCTTTGTTAATCGAAGGAGCCTCTATGCGCGGCCAACTTCAGTCTTGTCGATGACGTTGGCCGCGTCGCGTTAGCCCATTGTTGGTTTCATGTCGCAATTATGTCGGCATTTGTTTGCTACAATTCGGCGTCGTCAAAGTTGACACCCGATCATAGTGCCAGCAGATTCTAGAGATCAAAGAGCCGATGAAGTTAATTGCC
>JBBSPQ010000313.1:0-4247 GCA_038258585.1 Pseudomonadales bacterium | reverse complement strand
TGACCTTCGGCTCTCTCTCGTTGAGGCGGTGTTCGATACAGGGTCTCCACCGGCCATGCTCGCCCCGGACAGTCGATGACCGGTGTCGAGTCGCCGAGGACCTTGAGCAGTGAATTGACGTCGAGGGTGGCGGACATCACCAAAATGCGCAGATCGTCTCTGACTTCCTTTTGCACATCCAGCGCCAGTGCCAGACCTAAATCGGCATCCAAGCTGCGTTCATGAAACTCATCGAAAATGATGCCTGCGATGCCTTCAAGCAGCGGGTCGTCCTGCAACATGCGGGTGAGAATGCCTTGCGTCACCACTTCCAGTCGGGTTTTGGCGCCGACTCTGGTTTCACCGCGAACTCGAAATCCGACTGTCTGCCCTAGCGACTCGGCCAACTGCTCAGCCATGTAACCCGCCGCCAGACGAGCGGCGACACGACGCGGCTCCAGCAGAAGCCAGCGACCGGACTCTGACGGTGTGCTTTCGAGCAACGCAAGCGGTACCCGAGTTGTCTTGCCGGCGCCGGGCTGAGCAACCAGCAGGCAACGGGATGACACACTTAGTGCTTGTTGAATGTCCGCGACTACCGCATCAATCGGCAGAGTTGTAGGTTCGGATATGGTCACACGACGTGCTCTATTCAGGGGCTGGCGAGGGGCGTTATGATCGCACATGTTTTTGTCGCCCACACATAAAGCGAGTTGCGCGAATGTCATCCCCTGACCAAAAAGACTCCGTTCAGGAGCTGCTGCATCTTGGTTTTCAAAACTTCGAGCCCGATCCGTCGTTACGACTCTGGGTCGAGTCTTACTGGGCAGTGCGCGCCAATTTGCCAAACCCAAGCGAAGAGACGATGTATCCCGACGGCGGCAGCAGTCTGCTGTTTCACTTCGCGCAGACTGAACATCGTGGCGCTTGGTTCAGTGCCACTCAAAGCATCGTTCGCGTCGTATTTGAGGGCGAGGTCGATGGTTTCGGCGTGCGCTTTTTCCCCGGTGGTGCACACGCGTTGCTGGGGCTCGAATTACACGGATTGATCGACAATCGTTACGCGCTAACCGATCTTGGCCTGCCGGACGCCGAACGTCTTTTTCAAGACATGACAAATGTCAGCAACGCCGACCGTATCTCATTGCTGGAGAGCTGGTTGCGTCAATGTGCGACCGGTCAGAAGGAAAGTGGCCCGGTGCAAAAGCTATGGCCCGCGCTGCGCCGAAGCGAGACTGACATCGATCAAGACCTGCACAACACAGGAATCAGTCGGCGCCGGTTTGAGCGCTTGTTTCGTCAGCAAACGGGTATGGCACCTAACAAGTTCAAGATGTTGTGGCGCATAAAGCAAGCGCGCTATTTGATAAAAACACGACCGCAACTGCCGTTGACAGAGGTGGCGCTACAGTGCGGCTACTTCGATCAGGCGCATTTCAATCATCAGTTTCGTGCGGTCGCTGGTGTGACGCCAGGCGAGTACCGCAGCCGCCAGTTACAGCGAATAGACCGTCAGGAAATGATCATCCGCTAATCTTTCAAAGCTGGCGCAAATTTACAATAGGGATCGCCGTGCAATCGCAATAATAGCCTCGAATTCAACAATCCTTGAAGAGGCAAAGAAAATGAACAAACGCATCAGCCAAGCCAAATTCTACAAACAGTATTCCGTATTGCCCACAGCTTTGATGAAAGTCGCGGAGGACATCAAGAACTCTGATCTGAGCCCTAGTCTGATTCACCTCATCGAGACGCGCGCCTCGCAGATAAACGGCTGCGGATTTTGTCTGGACATGCACAACGACGAAGCGCGTAAGGCAGGCGAAGATCAACAACGCCTTGATGTGTTGTCAGCGTGGCGTGAAGTTCCTTGGTTCGATGCCGCCGAACGCGCTGCGCTGGACTGGTGTGAAACGCTGACGCTCGTTAGTCAGGGTCATGCAACAGACGCGCAGTTTGAGGAAATGAGCAAGCATTTCAGTGAAGAGAAAATCGTTGCTATCACTGCTGCAATCATAACGATCAACAGTTGGAACAGAGTTGTAGCTGCAATGCACTTCATTCCGAAGCGACGCAGTAAATGAAGGCGAGCACGTAAAGAGTATTGAGTCAGTAAACTAAAGATGGAAATTCTGAGGAGAAAAATGAAAGCAAATTGGATAGTAGCGGCATTACTTGCAGTCAACATAAATGGAGTCGCTTTCGCGGCGGAGTCAGCGACACCAGCTACCGTCACAATGCGAATGCGTTCGTCTACGTACTGGAAGGTTCAATCGTGATGCAGGCGGCTGGCGGAGAAGAAAAGACACTCATGCCCGGTGATACATTCTATGAAGACCGAGCCGATATTCACGCCGTATCAAGAAATGCAAGTTCGACTGCCCCGGCGAAATTTCTGGTGTTTATGGTTAAAGATGAAGGTGCCCCCATCTCGATGCCGGTCGAATAACTACCGTGCTATTAAATCAGCGCAGAGCCACTACGCTTTTTAAACGGGCTCTGCCGCTGTCTGCCACCATCAGTAAATAAACGCCTTCTTCCCGTAGTTCTATTTCGAGTCGCAAGGCTTCTGCCTTTGGAGCGAAGTAGGCCTCGATGCCGTAGTTGATTAGCACGGGCTGGTCGGGACCGAAGAATCGTCCTTCCACTCTGCCGCGCAAGAACGTAGCTGTGTCGGGTTTTTTTTTAACGAGACCGACGTTAAATGCTGCAGGCCATCTGCGCCGGGAGCGACTGAGACGTACACAACCTCACCGCTTCTAAGCCTCTCAATATCACTGAAATATTCGGGGTCGATTCGAGATATCTCATAGTTCAGTCGCGCATAATTTCCTCTGAACAATGAACGTGGATCGTACGGCACAGTTTTGAGTTTCACTTCTTCCCCAGTGATTAATGGAAGCGCGGAGTTTCCCAGCATACCTATCAGCACAATCATCTGAAATAAAATCGTTACGCCTAATCCGACTACGACTCGACTGTTCATGTCGGCTCCTTCTTGTTGCGAAACTGTTTCCAGTAACGAGCCGCGCCAAGCACTAGCGCCGCAAAGAGCAGGAACAATAAAGCTCCGCCAACGTAGTCCCCGACCAGATCGAAATAGCGCAGGAAAGCGACGATCAGGATTGAGAAAACCCCCAAGAAGAAGCGTTGAGAGTCACCGTCGTGAACACCTTTCACGATCATGCCAATGCCCCAGATGACGAACAGGATGTTGAATAGAATTTGAAAGTAAATCGCGTGAGTGGGATTAGAGGAGATAAGAAGTGCTGCTAGCGTAGTGAACAGGAGCACCGCTACCGAGGTCACCGAAATGAGCTTCGAGGTTCGATAGGCGAACAAAGCCGAGGCGGCAGTGAGCAATGTAATCAAGACAAAAGAAGAGATGAGATTATTCCAATTCGCGCTCAACAGTTCACGCCACACAAACTCATAGCTGAGAACAATCATCGCTATCATTGCGAGCCCGAGCGACCCGATTTGCAGTGTCTGGCCATACTCACGGAAGGATGCATTTTTTTGTATTAAAAGCCAGAAACTGAAAGAGTAGGCCAACAACAGTGTGCCGAAATTAACGGGGATGTGTTCCGCGCCAAATTCGATATACCGTGTGCCTCCCCAATAGGCAGCAGCAGAATAATTTAGCCAGAGTGCGATGCCGGCGAGTATCAGCGTCTGCAGCATCAACAACGGATTGACGAGAAGAATGGCGACAGGTAAACAACCCAGTGCCCACCAGAAAACACCGTCCGGCATGTGTTCGCCGAGGTGATAAATCTGCGCGATCAGAATGATGGACGCGCCGTAGAAAAAATTGCCGAGCAGAAAGAGATTCTTGGAACTGTCGTGCGCCCCCGATCGGTATTTCCAGATTGCCAGAGATTGCACGACGAGGGTCATGCCGACCAGCATCGCCATACGGAGCCCGCGCGGGATTTCATTCCAGTTGGCGCCGATCAACGTAATGACGGCGAGAGCTATGAAGAGATAGCCAAGGCCGATCAACACGGAATAACCGACGCTGCGATCCTTGTCCTGCTGATAGTCTATGCCGTACTGCCGACAGATTTCCTCTGCCTGCAATTCGGTGATAATGCCCTTCGCAACCCAGTCAGCAGATTCTGTGGCAAGAGCGTTCTTCAAAAATAGTCTGTTCTGGCGCATAGATATACCGTTCGGACATTACTATATTGTTAAGTATAGGCACTTTTGCAATTTGTTTGAGTAGACTCGTAATTGCGCTACTATAGCGCCCGATATTTTTTTGC
>JBBSPQ010000312.1:0-4260 GCA_038258585.1 Pseudomonadales bacterium | reverse complement strand
TTCCTCACTCACATCCACATCAAATTTTAAATTGTCAATAATAAACTCCTGCCTGCTTGGAGTATTTTTGCCCATATAATATTCCAATAATTGCTGCATGTGTTCGCCCTGTTCCATAATCACAGGCTGCAACCGCATATCAGAACTTATAAATTTCGCAAACTCTTCCGGGCTTAGATTTTCCCGAATGTATTTACCGTTGAGCCAATCAAGTTTTTCAACATCGAATACTGGACCGCCCAGCGAAACACGTAATAAATCAAATGCTGCGGTCATTTCAACCAGAGTGAATTTTTCTCTGCCATCAGGCATCGTCCAACCCATCATACCGAGATAATTAATCACGGCTTCGGGCAGATAGCCCATGTCCCGATAGTACCCTATACTCGTTGGATTCTTACGTTTGCTCAGTTTGCTTTTGTCTGGGTTGCGCAGCAGTGGCATGTGGCAGAACGTTGGTGGCTCCCAACCGAAGTATTGATATAGCAGCAGATGTTTCGGCGCCGAATTGATCCACTCTTCGCCGCGAATAACGTGAGTGATTTCCATATAATGATCGTCAACCACGTTGGCAAAATGATAGGTAGGCAGACCATCGGATTTGATCAATACCTGCATGTCTACCTGCTGCCAACTTATGCTGATTTCCCCACGCAGCATGTCATTGAAGACGCATTCCCCCGCTTCAGGTACTCGCATGCGAATGACGGACTCTTCGTTTGCAGACAGTTTCTGTGTGACCTGCTCCGGGGTGAGATTCAGACAATGCCCGTCATACCCTACGCTCTGTTTCTGCTCCATCTGAGTCGCACGCAAATGTTGCAGGCGATCTGCCGTACAAAAACAGTGAAACGCATGCCCTGTTTCAAGTAATTTAGCAATTTCTGTCGTGTAAAGTGCGCTGCGCTGGCTTTGGCGATATGGCGCACAACGGCCCCCAACATCAGGTCCCTCGCTCCAAGTCAATCCCAGCCATTTAAGGGCATCGAGGATATCTTGCTCAGACTTGGCAGTACTGCGAATCTGGTCTGTGTCTTCAATGCGCAGGATGAACTCACCATCATGTTGATGGGCAAAGCATCGATTAAACAGTGCGATATAGGCCGTGCCAACGTGAGGATCTCCAGTGGGAGATGGGGCGATTCGAGTTCTTACCTTTTGCATACGTTTCCTGTAGTTAAAACAGAGCTAATCATCAGAGCGGAATAAGAGTTAGCGAATTCTGGACAAGGCCGCTCGGCGTTGGTCAATAATGGCGCGATTATACGCTAAAGGCCCCGCCAACAGACAATAGCGACAGACTCTGATGGTGTATGCGGAGCGGCTCATCCGGTATACTTCCCTGTCTGAAGGCAATATCAGCAGTGACTCAATACTGATATTACCGATATAAATCTCAGAATGGATTGATTTTGAACAATACGCCTCACATCGTCATTTCCCCGGAAAACAGACACCGCTTCTGCGTTGCCCCCATGCTCGACTGGACTGATCGACACGAAAGGTATTTTCTGCGACTCCTGAGCAGGCATGCGCTCCTGTACACGGAAATGGTCACGACGGGAGCGTTGATTCATGGTGATGCGCCACGTCATCTGTCCTTCAGTGACGAAGAACATCCGGTTGCTTTACAGCTTGGCGGAAGCTCACCCGATGATCTGGTTCGGTGCGCTGCCTTGGCCGAAGAGTATGGTTACGACGAAATCAATCTCAACATCGGCTGTCCCAGTGATCGTGTTCAGTCGGGTAGATTCGGCGCGTGCCTGATGGCGCATCCTGAGCTCGTTGCAAGCTGCGTGAGTGCGATGACCAAGGCTACATCCCTGCCTGTAACGATCAAGTGTCGAACAGGAATTGATGACTTCGATAACGATGAGTATTTATTTAATTTCATTAGAACAATCGCCGATGCGGGATGTAATACGTTTGTTGTGCACGCTCGAATTGCAGTGCTGAAGGGGCTCAGTCCAAAAGAGAATAGAGACATCCCTCCGCTTAACTATCCAAGAGTGTTTCGGGTTAAGGAAAAATTTCCTGATTTGAAAATTATTCTCAATGGTGGAGTTAAAACTGTATACGATGGGAAAGAGATTTTGGCGCACGTAGATGGCGTTATGATGGGCCGCGAAGCCTACCAGAATCCATGGGTACTGGCTTCTGTCGATGAGATATTCTTTGGACACGAGCCGGTAGTTCGAACACGAATCGATGTGCTGAAAGCGTTTATTCCGTATGTTGAAGCTCAGTTATTAGAAGGTGCAAATCTGCAGCACCTGACCCGACACATACTCGGACTGTTTCACGCTGTGCCTGGTGGCAAGGCGTTTCGTCGACATCTCAGCGAGAATGCCTTTCGAAAAGATGCATCAATTTCTGTTTTGCTTGATGCAACAGCTCTGGTTGAAAGCGCGCGCATTCCAGAACAGGATCTGCTTAGTGCGTAGCTAAATTTTGGTCAGCGCCTGACTAAGAAATTAGAGGTTTCAGTATGCTTCATGCAATTAAGAAATTTTTCGAAGATAATCTTTTAGCTCAAGTAGAAAACACCAAGGCGGATGACTCCCGACGCCTTGAACTCGCGACCGCTGCACTGCTGTTTGAGTTGATGAAAACCGACGAGAAAATTGACGAAAGAGAATCTGCGGCCTTAGCGCAGGTGTTAAAACAAACATTTGATCTTGATGACGGTGCTTTAAAGCAAGTAATAGCGCTGGCACAAGAACAGTCTCGAGAATCAACATCTCTGTTTGAATTCACCAGTGCGGTGAACGCTTTCTATACTTATGAGCAACGTGTGCAGCTTCTTGAGAATATGTGGAGAGTCGCTTTTGCCGATGCAAGCCTAGATCGCTATGAGGAACATATGATTCGCAGAATTTCTGATCTGATTTATGTCAATCACAGCGATTTCATCAAAACTAAACTGAAAGTGCGTGATTCGTTGCAGGGTGCGGGCAGCTAATATTATTGATCTGATTTAAAAATCGTCGAAATCGTCGTAATAAACCGCGCCGTCGTTCACAAGATATTCGCGCTGCTGCAAATACGCCTCGCGAATGAACAGATATTCATCACCGGATATTAGTCCTTCCAATGAGAGAACCGAGGCTCGGTCATCTAGCTGCTTGACCAACAATAGTGTGGTTCGTAGAGACTCATCTTCATGGTATTGAATTGGATTGAACACCGTGTCCAGAATCAGACCGAATGAGTCTCGGACAGAGCTGGGACCAAAGAACGGGATAACAATATAAGGGCCAGAACCCACGCCCCAGCGGCCAAAGGTCTGGCCAAAGTCTTCTTCGTTCTTGTTCAAACCCACTGAGGATGCAACGTCAATTATTCCGACAAGTCCGATGGTGGAATTGATTACAAGGCGCCCGGAATCCGTCGCTGCATCGCGTAACTTTAGTTGCAATACGTCGTTAGCAAGCACGTTAACGTCGTCTATATTGCTGAAAAAATTTCCTATTCCCTGACGCACGATATCTGGCATGACGGTGTTATAGGCCACGGCCACGGGGCGCAACAACCAACTGTCCAGGAATGCGTTGAAAGCGTAAATGCGGGTATTTGTGTGTTCCCACGGGTCGTTGCTGGCCTGAGCATGGGCTTGGCCGAGAAATAGAACGCAGAGTGACAGACAAGCCGCCTTGCTGGCCGCCTGCAGCACTTGAACCTTGGTACTGAAGAAATTACGTCTCATCGCATCGGCAACGACCATGATGCGCCCCTCTGAATGCATATCCATTGAATTTACAACCAGCTCTGTTGCATGTGTTTGGCCAAGCAGAATGGCGCGCATTATGCTTTAAAGCCGTCCCGGTTCCTAGCGGTCTATCGTAAGGTTTGATATATATCACTACCTCTAGACATGGTTCGCCCCGTGGTGTGGGGATAACCCGTCAGCCAGTGCAGGACCCGCGCATTATCACAAAGTCGGCGGGGCTTTTATATCATGCTGCGCAATAATCGCTGGAAATTCACAATTGAAGTGTCTGTAATCACAAAATAGGCAGTTTTTCGTCACAATCTCAGAGAAATGTACGAAATCGTGAGCTCACGCCGACTTCAGTTCATCTAACCTTTTCTGTATTCGTTTCTCTGAGATTGGGAATTTGGTCTTCACAGTTTGTGCAAAAAAAGATACTCGAAGCTCTTCCAGCATCCAGCGCAACTCCACTATTGAAGCCCGATCGCCAGAATGCTCCAATTGTTCCAATTCCTCTTGGAGACGAGTCACAGTTTCCGTATTTTCGT
>JBBSPQ010000311.1:0-4262 GCA_038258585.1 Pseudomonadales bacterium | reverse complement strand
GCCCTCGTTCCAGCTGGTTAAACACGGTATTTCACGGTTACATTCATTGCCAAAAATACGCTCCCCGATCCAGGCAGCTTCACTGTCGCTCAACTTGGGGAGGTCATAGTCAGGGGCTAGTGTGGAAGCCGATTGTGTACAAGATGCTAACTGGAGGAGCAGAGACAGCAGGAGTAGTACATGAAAGTGGCATTTCTTCACTGGGGCAAATTCCATTGTTAGCGGCTGATGGTGCCAAATTTGTCAGGAATACTAGCACAGAGGGTTGTTGAAGAGACTTGACCATAGAGACGCTCTGCCACAAATTAAACGTCGATATGACGGTCCCTTACGCGGTGATTACCTGAGTCACGGGTTGCTGTCCTATCTCTAAATAAATCCTTTAGCCTGCCGTTACAGTCTGGCAATAGAACTGGCTTATATCAGGGGAGATTGCTGGGGTAATGAAATTCGTTTTGTATGCACTCATTCTGTTTCTGAGTGTGGGCATTATGCTCGCGCGCGAGGCCCTTGTGCGATTCGGCCTAGAGACTAACTATCTGCTGATCGCTCTGATAGCGTTGGCTTTTACCGCCCTATTGGCACGCAGAAGTGTATTGCTGATTTCTCTGGTTGTAGTGCTGTGCGTCGCTGTCAATGTGCCGCCAGAAGCTCTTGGTAGCTTTCGAATTGATCAGGATATCTTGGTCGCGGCATTGATAGCGGTAATTGTTCTGCCCGTTGTGCATAGACTCCTCGTGAGCTGAGTTCGTTATCGGTTGCCGGTTTCACGAATCCGTCACGTCTTAGACAAGTGGCGTTCAAAGCGATGTAACGAGTGGTTTTAGCCATGGGTGCACTACCCGATTGCAAGTGGCAAAAAGTAGGCACGGACGATGTCGAATTGGAGAGGGAAAAAAGCTAATAAAAACAGCATTCAAAGGGAAAGGTTTTAACTAATAAATCAATTGTGCCCCTTTTTATGCACACATATGATCGATTTGTCATGTTTCTTCAGTAAAAACAGCGTTTTTCGCGTTCGGAACGGTCGATAATTAACTATCTCAATGATTTTAAACAAATTTTCTATTTGGTTAAAAAATGACCAAGTTGTATCAAGCTGCTATATTTTCAGTGTTTCACGCGATTATTTTGAACTTATCAACTGAGTTATCCACAGAATCTGTGGAAAACAAATTGCGTTTTTCTCATCACAGTTAGTACTTGTCGTCAATCTTGTATTTTTGATATTTATTAGGTTAATCAATTCAGATTATTCCTGATTTTCGTGTGTGAGTGATTACGAAACAAAAGTTCGCTGAGTTGTTACCGCGAGTGTCAAGAGGACTCGTGGCGGCTTGATTATGGCTTTGTCTTGGAAAGGCATTAATGCTATTGTAAAACCGTTTCAAACCACATCAGAAGCAGGCTATGGTTGAGTTAACAGGCAATATTCCTTTTTTATGGAGACTAAGTGCAGAGAGCAGCGAAGGGTTCTGTGTCGTGTCCATGGTCGTTCCTTACGAGTCCGATGATGATCGCAGTGATTTGACCATCGAGACCAGCGTAGTGAGCTTTGCTTCAGATAGTTCTCGCTCCGAAACAGAAGAGATGCTGGAGTGGAATCAGGACGACATAAGTCTGTTTCTCAAGCTGGTTACTCATGAACAGGAAGAGAAGCGGATTGCTGTTACTGATACCGTTCGCATTGACCTCACCGATCCGGCCATCATCGACATCATTCATGTGGTAGCGGCGGCTGGATTTGGAATGGCGTTTAGCTCTGGTGGTGCCTTGTTGCCATCGGTAGGACTCTATCCCGCCCACGACTGCGATATCGGTAGCTTTGCGTCGCTGAACACGCTCGCCGGGTTCAAACGCTGTGTTGTGGTGGATGTTGATGGCGAAGAGGTTGTCTGCGTGCTGCTGGAAGATATCGATGTAGAGTCATTGGGTGAGTATGACCAGCTGAACCGCCATGATCTATTGCTTGTTAAGCGCTCTGACTTGCTTCATCCCGATTTCGCTATTACAACCGACCGTCCCGTCTCTGCGACCGTGCATTAGTCGCTTCCCCTTGCTGTTTGCCTTCGGTTCTTCTGCTGGTGAGCCAGCGGTGTGCCGAGTATAATCCGCGGCTTTTCTGGAACTACCCGAAAAACAATCTTGGAAGGACCACAGTTCATGAGCCAGAGCGCACTCGATGAGGAAATCAAATGTCGACGCACCTTTGCGATCATCTCTCACCCCGACGCGGGCAAGACGACGATCACAGAGAAATTGCTCCTGTTCGGGCGTTTGATCCAAAAGGCCGGCGCGGTGAAGGGCAAGGGGTCGGAGAAGCACGCCACCTCCGATTGGATGGCGATGGAGCAACAACGCGGTATCTCGGTGACGTCGTCTGTCATGCAGTTCCCGTATAACAACCGTATCGTCAATCTTCTCGATACTCCTGGTCACGAAGATTTCTCTGAAGACACCTATCGCGTCCTGACGGCGGTGGACTCCGCTCTCATGATCATTGATGGCGCCAAGGGTGTTGAAGAGCGAACCATCAAATTGATGGACGTTTGCCGGTTGCGGGATACGCCAATCTTTACGTTTGTGAACAAGCTGGACCGCGACACGCTTGATCCCATTGATGTGCTGGATGATATCGAAACCGTATTGAAAATCCGCTGCGCGCCGATTAACTGGCCGCTTGGAATGGGCAAGGAATTCAAAGGTGTTTATAACCTGTATACCGACACCATTCATGTGTACCAACATGGTCATGGTGATCGAGTGCCTGACGACATTCGCATAAAAGGCATGGACAATCCTGAGGCGCGGAAATTACTCGGTGCTTATACCGACGATTTCATCGCTGAAATTGAATTGGTGCGGGGCGCCAGCAATATCTTTGATCTGGAAGAATATCTGGCCGGGCGCATGACCCCGGTTTATTTCGGTACTGCCCTAGGCAACTTCGGTGTGCGTGAGATGTTGAACGAATTCGTGGAGTGGGCGCCCGCGCCCCGTGCGCGCCACACCCAGACTCGCGAGGTCGGTCCGTATGAGGAAAAATTCAGCGCTTTCGTATTCAAAATTCAGGCAAACATGGACCCGAACCATCGCGACCGCGTGGCGTTCCTCCGCGTATGTTCCGGCGCTTACACACGCGGCATGAAAGTGACGCATACCCGATTGGCAAAAGAGGTCCGAATCAGCGACGCAGTGACGTTCTTGGCTGGTGAGCGCGAACAGGCCGAAGAGGCTGTTTCCGGTGACATCTTGGGCTTCCACAATCATGGCACCATTCAGATTGGCGATACTTTCACCGAGGGCGAAAGCCTTCAGTTCACTGGCATCCCTCACTTCGCACCAGAACTGTTCCGTCGCATCCGCCTAAAAGACCCACTAAAAATGAAGCAGCTGCAGAAAGGTCTGAAGCAACTTGCCGAAGAAGGTTCGGTGCAGGTTTTCATGCCTTCAAAAAACAACGATCTGATTGTGGGAGCGGTAGGTGTATTGCAGTTTGAGGTAGTAGCGTTTCGGTTGAAGGACGAATACAAGGTCGATTGCATTTACGAGCCGGTGAGTGTTTACAGTGCGCGCTGGGTGCGCAGTAAGGACCGGGCAAAGTTGGACGAGTTCCGCAAGAAAGCCTACGACAATATCGCTATAGATGGTGGCGAGCACCTTACCTACTTAGCCCCAACCCGAGTCAATCTGGCCCTGATGCAAGAACGCTGGCCCGAAATCGAGTTTCATGCGACTCGGGAGCATTAGTCAGCGCGCTGTATTTCGAGCCTTGGGGCGGGGGTAGCTCTTCAGGACACGCTGTGAACACGTCCGTGTGCGCGCGGCTGCCGCCATCCCTGGCGGCAGACGGTCCTGAAGAGCTACCCCCACCCGAAGTCTCTAACTCTGTGGTATGCGAATCGTTTGTGCAGCGGCCTAGGTTTGACTCGGATGCTGAAAATGGAATCTCTGCGCTCGGCCCGTTGAACAAAAGCGACGTTGCCGCACTAGAGCAACCGCCTATTTGCGAGCGAGAACAACATGGGTTTTGAGCAAGAGCCACGCAATTTAAATTTAGCACTTAGGTAGAGGTAGGAAGGCCCTGTTGCAGATAAGGACCGTCTGCCGCCATGGATGGCGGCAGCCGAGCGCCCATGGATGGGTTCACAGCGCCCTCGCGTTGGCCTGATGCCGGGGTAGTCGCGGGGCCAATAAAGCCCCGGACAGCTAGAATAACGGTGATTACACGCCGAGGTAGTCCAGAATGCCTTCGGCTGCCT
>JBBSPQ010000310.1:0-4267 GCA_038258585.1 Pseudomonadales bacterium | reverse complement strand
TCTCTCCTCCTCCGCCACTTCTATAGAATCTCCCACCAGCAATGCCATCCCAACTCTAATAGAATCTCTCCAAGCCAGCAGCGGAGGAGATATTCGAACTCGAGTTCGACCGATTGCATCGCAATCGGCAACGAGCGCAAAGCGCGAAGCCCGCAGGGTTTAACAGCCCCAAGGCTGTTTAAATTAATCTCTCCTCCGGCCCGGCAAAGTGATTGCGTCAATAAAGTCGTTTACCTATATCCACTAAAACCATGTGCAGGACAAAGACGGAAACTTTAAGAAATTGGGAGCAACAAAAATCCACCCCTAATACACATGCGGCTATACTGATTAAATTAATTAAAACTTATCCAGATACATTAGATATAATGGCAGCGGTTTAGCATTCATTTCGTAAAGGAATATATTTTTCCTTACTGTAGAAGTAGTAGTGTCGCAAACCTTGTCTCTGCTTTCGGCAATGTACCGAAATGGCACATCCCCCTGTTTCAATCTGATACAGTCGCTCGGCATCCTCTTTTTATCAAACCGGCAACTTTTTGAAATTAAAGAACATTCTATCGTGGTATAGATGTTGCTCCCTTATGTCTTGAACCCACCCCCCTCCAAAGACCATAAAAACAACAGAGGCCATCATGTACGCGATCAGACAACTGTGGCGGCAATACCAAGCGGATAAACTGTTCTCGCTGATCAACATCGCCGGGTTGACGATCTCTATCAGTTGCTCACTGATCATCTTCGTCTACGTCAGTTATCACTACTCCTTCGACAAATTTCACCCTGACTCCGAACGCATCTACCGCCTTCTCGGGGTGGATACCAGCCAGCCAGATTCAAGTCCGGGCGGACAGATTACCAATGCGCTGATTCCTGCCATTCGCGCCGAGATACCCGAGGTAGAATTAGCTACCCGCATTCAACCCAGCATTGACCTTACTTTGCACTTCGAGGACAAGGTTCACTATATTGACGATGCCTATCTTGTTGACAGTGACTTTTTCCGCATGTTCAATTTTCCCCTTTATGCCGGTCTTGGCGGGGAAGCGCTGGAGGAGCCCAACACGCTCATATTGTCCCGATCATTTGCAAAGCAGATATTCGGCACGGTAGACCCCATCGGTAAAGTGGTTCGACTGTTCAATTCCCGGGATATGAGAGTCGTTGGTCTGATGGAGGACATGCCAGCAAATTCCCACTTGCAAGTAAACGTGATTGTCTCGCAACGCCCTGATCCGAGGTGGTCAGAAACCGCTGCAACTTACCTCGACTCCTGGCTCAATATTGGAGTGCATGGCTACATCAAGATACGCCCGGGAAGCGATCCGGCAATCGTGGAAGACAAGATCCAGCAGCTGATGGCAGAACGGGAAGTGTCTGGTTATATGTCAGCGGTGATGCAACCGTTACATGATGTGCATTTGCACTCGCCGGATGTCATCTTCGATAGGAGCGCGGGTTATCGAGAAATCCTCGTCCTGATGGCGATTGCAATACTCTTGCTGGCAATCGCCGTGTGCAACTACATCAACCTGACAACGGCGAGATCCGTGGCCCGCGCCCGCGAGATTGGCATCCGCAAAGTCGTCGGCGCCAGTCGGGTGCAACTGGTAAAACAATTCCTTACTGAATCTCTGGCGCTAATCGGTGTCTCTTGCATTCTCAGCCTGCTGGTTGTTGACTTGCTGTCGCCGTGGATCACAGTGGCGGCGATCGAGAATCCAGTTACTTATCTTTTCTCTAATCCAAAGCTCACTGCCATAGCCTTTGCCACGTTAGCCATTACCGCTCTGGTGGCAGGGGTATATCCAGCGCTGATGCTGAGTTCCCAGAAAACGATCAATGCAATGAAAGGAAACTATGCAAAGACAAGAGCCGGGGGATTTGTGCGCAAGGTTCTTGTTGTCTTTCAGTTCGCTATATCCACAACCGTCATCATGGGGTTACTGGTCATCAACGGCCAGATTGGGTATTTGCAGAGCCAGTCCTTGGGGTTCAATCCGGAAGGCGTCATCATCACCTTTCTGCGGGATTCCTCGATGCAAGCCAACTATCAAACCCTGACGAATCAGCTTGATGCAATTCCCGAAATTGAAGCCTACACCAGCCCGGAGTTCATGCCAGCCGGTGGCGGCTGGGGCAAAACCGGATTTTCGACAGCGGAGGGGCCCAATGCGAGCGTCGAAACCCTCATGAACCATGCGGGGGTTGACGCATCCTTCATCGAGACTTTGGAAATGCGAATCAGTCTTGGTGAAAACTTCAACGATGAGCTTTCCGATAACGGGCTGACTCTCGTGCTTCTCAATAAAGCTGCCGTACAAATGTTCAAGTGGCCAGACACGCCCATCAACAAAACCCTTCGCAGTACCAGCGGAAGAGATTATGTTGTGGTAGGTATCGTTGAGGATATCCGTTACGACGGTTTCCAACATGCTATCGAGCCAATCATCCTTCGGTATAACCCCAACCCGAACTTTGGGTTGGTCATTCGTTTTTCGCCCAATGCTATGGCAACTGGACTCGCGAAACTGGAGGAGGGCTGGAATGCAGTCTATCCCGGCTATCCGTTTGAATATCGCGTGCTGACCGACAATGTCGACAGATTGGTAAGCGAGGAAGTTGAATTTGCTACCCAACTCTTTCAGTTTGCGTTGGTCGCTGTCTTTGTCGCCTGTCTGGGAATATATGGGCAAGCGACCTTTTCGGCCAGTCAGAACGCCAGAAATGTAGGTATCCGCAAAGTCTATGGCGCTTCTGCGTTAGACATACTCAAGATCATCGGCAAGGAATATGGATTGCTTTTGCTCATAGCAAACCTGATTGCTTGGCCGATAGGGTATTGGTTGGTGGATGTTTGGCTAGAAGGTTTTGCAGAGAGGATTGCACTCGGTGTTTCGCTCTATCTGCAATCGATGCTGATCGTTGTTGCGGTAGCGTCGGTGACGATTGCAGCCAAAATTTGGGAGGTGATTCGGATGAATCCTATTGAGGTGTTGAGGGATGAGTAATGCCTGCAGTGGCAGCGCTAGCTGTCAGCTTTGAAAATTGAATGTCTTTACATTTTGCTTCGCCTTCAAAAACAGTTGTCCCAGTCTGGTACAGACAGGTGTTTCAGATCGGTACATTTTGCCAGGCATTGCGGCAGAATATATTCGTAACGCATTGAATAGGCTTGAAATAGAAGCTTGGATCGAGATTTGCTTTACCCATACATGAACTGATTTTGAGAGAGGATTGTATTCTGATGCGGCAGTTCGCCGGAAAGAATAATGATCTTTAAAAGATTCAAAACTTGCCCCTTCATTCAATGGAACAAACTTGATGCTTGCACACTACCTGACCACCGCACTTCGAAACATGGTAAGAAATAAATTTTACTCGTTCATCAGCATTATGGGGTTAGCCACCGGAATGGTGATTTGTATGCTTGTTCTCGCTTTCATCAACTACGAGCGCAGTTTTGATTCAATGCATCCTGATGGCTCGCGTATGTATCGCTTAACTTGGGAAGACATTGGAAGTAATACCCGATTCGCAACGTTTCAGAATCCCATGGGCCCACTCATTGCTGCTGGTCTGCCGGAAATTGAAATAGCAACCAGGTTCATCATGAAAGAGACTTTGCTTACGGTGGGCGATCAATCTCAATACATCGACGTTGGAATGGTGGAAGATAATTATTTCGAGATGTTCAGCTATGAGGTTGCCATTGGGAATCCAAAAGATGCAATAAAGGATTTAAACAGCGCCGTTCTATCAAAGGCGGCAGCGGAACTTTTGTTTGGTGATAGTGACCCTATCGGACAAACCTTTACCATCAATAACGCGTTTGACTATACAGTCTCCGCCATTGTGGAAAACAACCTTACTAATAGCCATTTGATGGCCAATTTCTTTATTAACCTGAATAACGCCCCAATGATCTATGGTATTGACTCGCTCCTGCAGCAAGTGAGGTCGGATCTGGTCTACCAGTATGTGAAAGTGCAGAGTTCTACCAATATCCCTGATCTCGAAGTAAAGACGGCTGAATTTATTCGTGAAAATATCGATCCAAATTACGACAGAAAAGTGATCTTTCAGCCCCTGAGTGACATCCATTTTACTACTTTCTTACAGAATGAAATTTCTAGCGTGGACGACGTCATGGGAGTGACGAAGCCGTTTCGCGAACGGTCTGACATACTTATTTTTAGTGCGGCGGCTCTACTTACCCTGATTATCGCAACACTAAATTTTATAAACTTGTACGTGGTACAGGGCC
>JBBSPQ010000309.1:0-4270 GCA_038258585.1 Pseudomonadales bacterium | reverse complement strand
TACCGTTAAAGGGCACAATCGCAACATCTTCGGCAAACTCCAAGTGCAAAGCCGCACGGAAGCTGTCGCCCGCGCCCGCGAGTTGGGTCTGCTCTAGCCTCTCGGTTGTAGCCCACTGTGGTATGCCCCCTTCCCAATACTTAATCCTCCCAATCCTTAAGAAATGTAACGTGTAATCCGGCAAGTAGGAGATGTCATTCAGGGGAACGTAGCGACGAGAAATCCCCTCTCCGGCAGAGGCAGAAGGGGATTCCTCGCTTTGCTCGGAATGACGGTGCAGTTACCAAGCGTACTTGTTAAACATCATCAGTACCTACCCGACAGTACTTCTCCCTGGACAGTACCTCCACTACAGTACCCCTAAACAATCCTTTAGTATCTATACGGCAATACCCTGTTGCCGCTATGCTATCTGCACAACGAGCAAGTGGCACAGACGATTAGGACCGGCCACAACAGGGTAAAGATTACAAGGTCAGTCACTCAGGAAACAGTATTAATCAAGTTCAAACATCACTATAAGCCTAAATAGGGGGCAACACGATGAGTTCGACAATGAAAGCGATTGTACAAACAAAATACGGAGCGCCGAATGTGCTCCAGCTCAAAGAGGTCGCAAAACCAACGCCCAAGGACAATGAGGTACTGATACGCATCCATGCGACGACCGTGACGGCAGCGCACACCATGATGCGAAAGGGCGTGCCCTATATCGGAAGATTGTTTATTGGCCTCACAAAACCCAAAAACTCTATACCGGGGACGGAGTTGGCCGGGGAAGTTAAAGCAGTGGGTAAAGATGTAAGGCGATTCAACGTAGGTGACCAAGTATTTGGTGCAACCGATATTGAGGGGGGATGTAATGCTGAGTACGCGTGCCTGCCCGAAGATGGAGTGCTCGCAATCAAGCCAGCCAACATGGCCTATGAGGAGGTCGCCACCCTGCTTGATGGGACATTAACCTCCATGCATTTCTTGCAGGATAAGGGGAATCTCCAGCGCGGACAACGCGTTTTGATCAACGGCGCTTCTGGCAGTGTTGGGACAGCCGCGGTACAGCTAGCCAAGTATCTTGGAGCAGAAGTGACCGGGGTATGCAGCACAAAAAATGTAGAATTAGTGAAGTCTCTGGGAGCTGATCACGTCATTGATTATACAAAGGGAGATTTCACCCAGAGCGGCCAGACCTACGACATTATCTTCGACACGGTCGGCAAGAGTTCATTTACGCAGTGTAAAAGTTCACTCAAGCCACAAGGAGTCTATATGACAACGGTCGCTGGACTGCCCGCCATGGCGCAAATGTTGTGGACGTCCATGATGAGTGGCAAAAAAGCAACGTTTGCGGCAGCTGGGTTGCGGCCAACAAACGAAAAAATCGAAGACCTAATCTTCCTCAAAGAGCTGATTGAGACGGGAACGATGAAGCCGGTCATCGATCGATGCTATCCGTTGGAGCAAGTTGCGGAGGCGCACCGCTACGTCGATACAGGGCACAAAAAAGGAAATATCGCCATCACAGTGACATGATGGTTGCGGCGAGAGCAACAGCAGGCTAAGGCCGATGCAGTCAAACTCATCACGTTCGTTCAAGCCTATCGCTCAATCAAAGGAGCATCAAAATGAATTCAATCAATAAAACCGCAAGAATTGCAGGGTTACTCTATTTAGCCCTCGCCCTATTCAGTGCCTTCGGCTTGATATATGTTCCGTCCATGCTTTTTGTACCTGGTGACGCTGCCGCAACAGCTGCCAATATAATCACCTCTGAATCGTTATTCCGGCTCGGCTTTGTGAGCAACTTACTTGCCTTTACCGTCAACATCTTTGTCGCTCTATTTTTATACAAATTGCTCAAGTCAGTTGATAAAAGTATGGCCTCGCTTATGGTCATCCTCATTCTGATCGGGCTTGCCATTGCGATGCTCAATGAACTTAACCAATTTGCTGCCTTAATGTTGTTAAGCAGTGCCGACTATCTGACAGCGTTTACAGCTGGTCAGGTGCAAGAGCTTGCATCTCTATATCTTGACATACATGAACATGGATTTGTAATAGCTCATCTGTTTTGGGGCCTTTGGCTCTTTCCGATGGCTTATTTAGTGTTCAAATCGGGTTTCCTCCCAAAAGTGATAGGTGTCCTGTTGCTCATTGCGGGTGTGGGCTATCTGGTAGATTTCACCCTGTTCTTTCTTTTCCCTAACATCACCGTGACAGTAAGCGAGTTTACATTTGTTGGAGAAGTATTGCTTCTCTTGTGGCTTTTGATTAAGGGTGTCAACGTCGAGCGTTGGGAAAAACGCGTGCTTGAATTTGCCTAAGATAATCGATGAAGATACGCCGCGCGTCTTAACCACTGACCCCGGCTAGAATCAAATCGGCGATTACCGTGTGAAGGTCGGCCGATTTTCCCTGCGCCATAGCCCGCTCTGCCACGTCTGTCGAAAGGCGTGGCATGAGTTGGGCCAGTCTATACCGTGCTTTTTTCTTAGTTTCGTAGTCACTAGCGGCATGTTCCTCGGCCAGAGCCAATAACCCAACCGCATCTTCCACGTGACCGTCTACTGCCAGCAGACTGGCGATCCCCACCACAGTGTCGACCGCGAGTCGGTCGATGGACTCATCCCGGGCAGTTTGCAGAGCTTCTGCGAAATAGGTCCGAGCCAACTCAGTCCTGTTCAGTGCCACCTCCGTTTGGCCCAACTGGCAAAGGAACTGTGCCACCCCAAAGCGATAGTCGATCTCACGTGCAAGCGACAGCGCCTCGTGGAGCAGTGCCTCTGCTTCAGTATGCCGCCCCTGATCGCCGCGCAGTTTGCCCAGCCGGTACAGGTTTGTGGCCACACGCAGCCATATGCGCAGGTGCTGGGTTGCCTTCAAAGCAGACGATATCTGTCGCTCTGCCTCCGCAAAATCACCTAGTACGCGGGCAATATCGCCTGGGCTCCAGACCAGCGCTGTAGCGTCCTCCCATCCATGGCCTACATACTTGAACTGGGCCGCGGCTTCAGCGAAATAGGCCTGGGCAAGCGGCAAATCGCCCATAGCCGCCGTGAGATCGCCCAGATTGCGCAGGATATAGGCCGCCGATTGCGAAGGCTGCCCACGTTGCAAACGCGCCAACGCTCCCTTCATCATTTCCTCGGCCTGCCGGTATCGCCCCTGTAACATATAGGCGATGCCCAACCAATGTTGTGCAACCACCGCCAAAGGCTCGCTGAAAAGTTCAAGCTGTGCCAAACTCTCGCTCAAGGCTTTTTCTGCCAAACCAGGGCGTCCCGATATGAATGCCATCATTCCCTGGTGGCGCAGAATGTAGCCAATCCCCGGGCCATGTCCCAACCGACGAAAGATGGCCAGCGCCTCGGCAAGGAGTTCGTTGCATTGTTCGGGTACACCTCGATGGAGAGCGGCTGAACTCGAATGTTGTAATCCAAGGGCGAGATCCTCTAGGCTATCGCGCCCAGCTCGGCGTAGCAACTCGATGCTCTGCTGGCACAGTGCATCGGTTTCGTCCCCCCATTCGGGTTGCGTCAGCCAGGCTCTGCGCAGCAGCAAGGATCCGGCGATGCCGGTATCGACACCGCTAGGCGGCGACCTTGTGGGCGCAAAGGCAGCTATGGCGACATCGAAGGCCTCTCTTCCTTCCTCAAGGCCACCATACTCCAGATAGTGATAAGCCAAGGTGTTCATCATCTGCCGCAATGCAGTCCAATCCTTATGCACGACGGCCCACTGCCAAGCCGTCCGCACATTGTCGATATCGGCCACGATCTGACGATAGGTCTCGATCTCCTGGCCCAACAAGATCTTTTCCTCACTCACTGCCAGAAACCAGTACATGCCCGACAGACGCCGAGCGTAATGCGCACAGTGGCGGGCATGGATCTGCTCATGTTCGTCTGGGTCCTGCGCCAACTGCTCGGCGGCGAACTGGCGCATCAGTGTGTGCATATCGAAGCGACCGGATGGCTGTCGCCAGAGCAGCGAGCGATCGATTAAATGGGCCAAGGTGACATGAGTTGCGTCCGTCACCTCTTCGGCGGCTGTGCGCGTAAACCCGCCGCGAAAGACCGCAAGCCGGCGCAGAATCCTCTGCTGCGGCTCCGACAACTGCCGCCACGACTGCAAAAAGACGGCGCGCAGGCTCTGGTGCTGTGGCGCGGCATCGCGCGGCGCGGCGCTCAGAAAGCCCAGATCGCGTTGGAGTTCCGCTACGATCTCGGCGCACGACATGACGTGAACCCAGCTCGACGCCAGCTCGATGGCT
>JBBSPQ010000308.1:0-4275 GCA_038258585.1 Pseudomonadales bacterium | reverse complement strand
GTGCCACTAGCAACCGCCAAGTTGAAAACACTTACAGCGTCGGAGTTCTCCCTATGAAGGCGATGATTCTGGCGGCGGGGCTTGGCACCCGCATGCGTCCGCTCACTGACTCACTACCCAAACCGCTTCTGCAGGCAGGGGGAAAAACGCTGATCGAGCACCATCTTCTCAATCTCGCCGCAGGCGGGATCACCCACATCATCATCAATCATTTTTATCTCGGCGAAAAAATCGAACAGGCTCTGGGCGATGGCAGTGCGTACGGGGTTCGGATTCAGTATTCCCCTGAAAGCACTCGTCTGGAAACGGCTGGCGGCATCGTCAAGGCACTACCTCTGCTCGGTCAGGATTCTTTCATAGTGGTAAATGGCGACATCTGGACGGATTATTCGTTCGCTTCACTGCAACCGGTTGATGGTATAAACACGTTAGCAAGGTTAGTGATGATCGACAACCCGGAGCACAACCCTGCCGGCGATTTCAATCTCGGCGCGAATAACCACCTTCAAGAATCCGCGACAGCCGACTCCCACGCGCTGACGTTCAGCGGCATCAGCGTTCTCCATTCCAACTTTTTTAAAGACCTGTCGGAAGAACCCCGCCCCCTTGCCCCTTTGCTACGCGCCGCAATAGCCATCGGTAAGGTCGAAGGCGAATACTACACTGGCCGCTGGTTCGACATAGGCACCCCCGAACGACTCCGCGAACTTGATGCGATCCTGAGTACCCCCTGAGCTAAACGTCTCTTTACTTTTGAGACAAGTAGCTTCGAGCGGCGGCGGGTGGCAGAGTCCGGTGCTGCGGCTGACCTGCGCCGCTCCGCGGTGCCCTCTCTCCGCAAAATGCCTAAGGTCATTTTGCTACATTCGGCGCTGGCCTTTGACGCCGCCGCCCCGGACCCTGCGTTTGAGGTCAGATCCAGGTTCTCTAGAGGAGCAGTGGCCGCCTCTGAAATAGGGGTGTGTGATGGCTTCACGCTGCGTAGACCGTCTGCCGCAGGGATGCGGCAGCCGAGCCCCCATGGATGGGTTCACGGCGTGTCTACGCAGCTTGAAGCCATCGCGCAGCCCGGGACTCAAAGGATGGGTTTTACAATCCACTCTGAAGAACAACGCGCCTACCCAAACGGCAGAATCCCTGTAAAATGTCGCCAACTCGCAAATTGACAGGTCCTGACCATGACGAAATACCTTATTGCCCCCTCTATCCTCTCCGCAGACTTCGCCCGTCTCGGCGAAGAAGTTGATGCAGTACTGGCCGCCGGCGCCGATGTCGTGCACTTCGACGTCATGGATAACCACTATGTTCCTAACCTCACAATTGGCCCCTTGGTCTGCAAGGCACTGCGTGATTACGGCATCAAAGCTCCTATTGACGTGCATCTCATGGTGTCACCGGTGGATCAGCTGATTGTGGATTTCGCGAAGGTCGGAGCCAGCATCATCACGTTCCATCCCGAGGCTTCCAATCATGTTGATCGTTCTCTGCAACTGATTCGCGATCAGGGCTGCAAGGCCGGGGTCGTGTTTAATCCAGGCAGCAGTATTGATTGTCTTCAATACTTGATGGACAAGGTGGACGTGATTCTGCTGATGTCCGTGAACCCAGGTTTCGGTGGACAGAAGTTCATTCCATCGACGTTGAAGAAGCTGGCGCAGGTTCGCAAACTCATCGACGACAGCGGCTATCCGATTCGTCTGGAAGTGGATGGCGGCGTGACCGTCAAAAACATTGCCGAGATCGCTCGCGCCGGTGCTGATATGTTTGTCGCCGGCTCTGCTATTTTTAATGCAGACAGCTATGCCGGTGCTATCGCCGATATGCGTTCCGAGCTTGGTCATACACCGACTAACCATTAAACCGCTACTGATACAGTGTCCATCGCTATGACTTCCGAACAATTTTCCGCTCTGGCCTCGCAAGGTTATAACCGTATTCCTCTGGTCAGGCAGGTGCTGGCTGATCTTGAAACGCCCCTGAGCACATATCTGAAACTGGGCCGAGGTCTGCACACATATTTCTTTGAGTCCGTGCAGGGCGGCGAGAAATGGGGGCGTTATTCCATTATTGGTCTGCCGTGCCAGACAGTGTTGCGTGTCGTCGGGAATCGAATTACGGTAGAGACTGATGGAGGAGTCGTAGAAGAGATTCATAGCGACGATCCATTTGAGTTCATTCAGGCATTCAAAGCGCGTTACAACGTCGCTCCGCTCGAGGGAGTGCAACGTTTTTGTGGCGGGCTGGTCGGCTATTTTGGTTATGACACGGTGCGTTACGTGGAGCCAAGTCTAGGCCCGGCACCGGGGGAGGATGACATTGGAACGCCGGACATTTTGCTCATGGTGTCTGAGGAAGTTGTGGTGTTTGATAACCTTCGCGGCACGCTTTCTCTTATTGTGAATGCTGATCCGCAGCAGGAGAACGCCTACATTCTGGCGCAGAGGCGCTTGGACGCACTTGAAGCGGCGCTAGCAAATCCTGCCTCTTTACCGCTGTTGTCGGCGGGTAAGACTGTCGGAGAAACCGATTTTATTTCGCGATTCAAGCAGGCCGATTTTGAACATGCTGTCGATAGAATCAAGGATTACATTCTGGCAGGCGATGTCATGCAGGTGGTGATCGCGCAGCGCATGTCGATTCCCTTTTCTGGCGATCCAATGAATGTCTATCGCGCACTGCGATATTTGAATCCTTCACCTTATATGGTGTTTTTCAATATGGGCGATCACCACATCGTCAGTGCATCGCCTGAAATTCTCGCGCGGGTGGAAGATCGCAAAATCACCGTACGCCCACTTGCGGGAACGCGCAAACGAGGCGCAACTGAAGAGGAAGACCAGGCGCTGGAGCGGGAACTGCTGGCGGATGCAAAGGAAATTGCAGAGCATTTGATGCTGATCGATCTCAGTCGCAACGATTCCGGTAGAGTATCAGAAACTGGCAGTGTCACTGTGCCGCGCAAGATGTTTGTCGAGCGTTACTCTCATGTCATGCACATTGCCTCCATTGTCGAAAGCGAAATGCACGAAGATAAAACGGCGCTTGACGTACTCAAGGCAACGTTGCCTGTTGGCACTTTAAGTGGGGCGCCGAAAGTAAGAGCAATGGAAATCATCGATGACCTAGAGCCTGTGAAACGTGGTGTTTACGGTGGTGCCATGGGCTATCTGGGTTGGAACGGAAACATGGATATGGCCATTGCAATTCGCACGGCGGTGGTCAAAGACGACCGGCTCTATGTTCAGGCAGGTGCAGGCGTCGTGGCAGATTCTGTTCCGCGTCTCGAATGGGAAGAGACCATCAACAAGGCGCGCGCGATTTTTCGTGCGGTTGAATTGGCCGAGAAAGGTCTTCAAAACCTCTAGAAACCCGCCTGCTGGATCCCTGGATAATGGCTACAAGGGTGCTTGCAGATTTTTGAATGTGACCAGCGCCCGCTCTCTCGACTCTTTCAAATCCACAATGGGAGTCGGGTAATCTATCCCCAGCTTTATTCCCGCTGCGGCAAGCACTGCCTCTGGGGCTGCTCCCGGATTGTGCAAATATTTATTCGGTAGCGCTGCAAGCTCGGGAACGTACTTTCTTATGTAAGTTCCTTCTGAATCGAATCGTTCGCTCTGGGTAACCGGGTTGAAGACGCGAAAATAGGGCGCGGCATCTGCACCACATCCAGCGATCCACTGCCAGCTTGCGCTGTTGCTGGCAAGATCAGCGTCCACTAGGCAATCCCAGAACCAATCCTCTCCGTGGTGCCAGTGGGTGAGAAGATTTTTGACAAGAAAAGAGCCGACGACCATACGCACACGGTTGTGCATGTAGCCTGTCTGCCAAAGCTCTCGCATTCCGGCATCGACAAGTGGGTAGCCGGTCATTCCTCTTTGCCAGGCTTGTAGTGCAACGGCATCATTTATCCAGGGAAAGGTCTTGAATTTGCGTTGCAGTGGTTCGCGAACCAATAACGGTTTGTGATAAAGAAGGTAGTAGGAAAATTCTCGCCAGCCCAGTTCGCTCAGGAAACAATCGAGGTCGTCTTCGACCCGTTGATTCATCGCGCTGCTCTGCGCCATTGCCCAGATCTGATGCGGCGATATTTCACCAAAATGAAGATGGGGAGATAGCCGCGAAACATTCGGACGCTTTGGAAAATTTCTTCCTTCTTTATAACCACTCAAACCTGAATCGAGAAAATCCTGCAGTCTTTGTGCGGCCGCACTTTCTCCCGGTTGCCAATTGTCAGTGAGTCCAATATCCCAGGGGGCGGTGGGGAGTAATTGC
>JBBSPQ010000307.1:0-4285 GCA_038258585.1 Pseudomonadales bacterium | reverse complement strand
GCGTTATCCAAATAGACCAGAGAATGACCGTTAACCTGCTGAGAAAGAATTGGAAAATCCCGGCGCACTTGTTCCGCATCGAAGGCGACGATGTCGTTGGTGTTCGACTGAGACTCTACCTTGTACACAGCAGCCTCCTCACTCAAGTGATTCAATGCCTAACAATGTCGTGACGTGATTGATTAGATAATCGCGCACGGCAACTTGTGGCAAGTCTTGAAGCAATTCGTTGATGAAACCAAAACTGAGCATCGTGCGTGCCTGAGTTTTCGACAAACCACGGCTCTGCAGATAATACATTGCGGTCTGGTCGAGCTGGCTGACCGTGGCACCATGGGCACACTTCACATCGTCAGCATAAATCTCCAGTTCCGGCTTTGTATCAACTTCCGCCTTGTCCGACGTCAGCAGATTGCGATTACTCATCTCTGCCAGTGTCTTCTGCGCATTCGGGTGAATCAGAATACGGCCATTGAAGACTGCTCTAGCGCTGTCGCCAATAATGCCTCGGAACACTTCACTGGTGGTACAGTGCGGCGCCCAATGTTCCACATTAGTGTGATAATCCACGAGCTGCTGATTGCGCGGCAGATACACACCATTCAATTTTGCATCCGCGCCAGCGCCGCGATGATTGATCTGGAAATCGATGCGTTTGAGCTGACTGCCATCGGCCAGCGTGAAACCGCTGTAGCGAGCATCACGGGATAGATCGACATGGACGCCACCGATATGAATCTGTTGCTCTTGTTCAAGATTGATTCGGTAATGCTGCAAACCGGCATTCGCACCGATAACAATTTCGGTAAGACTGTTCACAAAACTGTTCTGTACGTCTGCATCGGAAACAAAATGCTCAATCAGTTCCACCTGCGCATTCTCTTCCAACACAACCAGAACTCGTTGGTTGGCAATCGTCGGCTCGACTCCCGGTGTGGAGATATGAACCACATACACGGTTTTTTCAGAAACAGTGTTGCGCGGCACATGAACCAGCACACCGTCATGCACCCAGGCATTGCTCAGTGACGCAAACAAGTGACGCTGCGTGTTGACTACCTTGCCTAGATGTTTAGCGATGACCGCTCTCTGATCAGGACTGGCTTTGCTGAATCTCACAACGCTACTCGTTGCATCGTCACCGGCGTGAGTCGACAACTCCTGCACAAATACACCGTTCACAAATACCAGACGAATGGCATCGACTTCCAGCAATGGCACAGACATGGCGCTTTCTATCGCCGCATCGCCCCAATGAGCAAAATCGTGGCGCTGCAATGCTTGCAAAGGAGTGTACTTCCACAGCTCGGTACGGCGGCTCGGCCAATCCGCTTGCAACCACTGTTCGGTGCCTTCGAAGCGCAGAGTGTCCAGCCAGTCAGGGCTGCCCTGCTGTTGTGAAGCAAGCTGAATCGCCTGATGTTGAAAATCACTCATCCCTATGCGACCTCGTCATCCAGCCAACTGTAGCCTTTGGCTTCCAGCTCCAGTGCGAGTTCCTTACCGCCAGACTTCACAATGCGACCGGCTGCCAGTACATGCACATGATCAGGAATGATGTAATCGAGTAGGCGCTGATAATGGGTAACAATAATGAAGCTGCGATTGCCATCGCGCATGGCGTTGACGCCACTGGCAACCACTTGCAGCGCGTCGATGTCGAGCCCGGAATCGGTTTCATCGAGAATGCACAGGCTCGGTTCGAGCAGCATCATCTGCATGATCTCGTTGCGTTTCTTCTCGCCGCCGGAAAAACCCTCGTTGACGCCGCGCTTGAGGAAAGCGGCATCCAGACTTACTCGTTTCGAGGTCTCGCGCGCCAGCTTCATAAAATCGAACGAGGACATTTCCGGCAGGCCGAGATGCTTGCGACGTGCATCGACTGACGCCTTGAGAAATTCCATGTTGCTGACGCCGGGAATTTCCACCGGGTATTGAAACGCCAGAAACAGGCCTTCGCGCGCACGCTCTTCGATGTCCATCTCGAGCAGATTTTTACCGTTGAACGTCACTTCACCCGAGACCACTTCGTAGCCAGGGCGACCGGAAAGAATATTCCCGAGCGTACTTTTGCCGGCGCCGTTCGGACCCATGATGGCGTGCACTTCACCGGGTTTAATGGTGAGATTGAGGTCGCGAAGAATATCGTTTTCTTCCACGCGGGCGTTCAAATTGTGGATCTCTAACATGCTTATTGCCTGTCTTCTTTGTCTTGGTTTGATTGAGTGGTGATGATTCTGCGAGAGGGCTAGCCGACTGAACCTTCAAGGCTCACTTCCAGTAGTTTGCCTGCTTCAACGGCAAACTCCATCGGCAGTTCCTTGAACACTTCCCGGCAGAATCCGTTAACGATCATCGAAACCGCCTTCTCGGCATCCAGACCGCGTTGTTGACAGAGAAAGAGCTGATCGTCACTGACTTTGGACGTCGTCGCTTCGTGTTCAATAACAGCCGACGAGTTTTTACTCTCGATGTAGGGGAATGTGTGTGCACCACAGCGATCCCCAATCAACAGAGAATCACACTGGGTGTAATTTCGTGCCCCTTCGGCGCCGGCATTGATGCGCACCAATCCGCGATAGGCACTCTGACTGCGACCGGCGGAAATACCCTTGGCCACGATGGTGGAACGGGTATTCTTGCCGATGTGAATCATCTTGGTGCCGGTGTCGGCCTGCTGCAGATTATTGGTAAGCGCTACCGAGTAGAACTCACCCACACTGTTATCACCCTTCAGAATACAGCTCGGATATTTCCAGGTGATCGCGGAGCCGGTTTCTACTTGAGTCCAGGAAATGCGGGCATTGCGATGACATATACCGCGCTTGGTCACAAAGTTGTAGATGCCGCCCTTGCCTTCCTTATCACCTGGATACCAGTTCTGAACCGTCGAATACTTGATCTGTGCATCGTCCAGCGCGACCAGCTCTACTACTGCGGCATGCAGTTGATTTTCGTCACGCATCGGCGCCGTGCAACCTTCCAGATAGCTCACATAGGAACCTTCGTCGGCAACTATCAACGTGCGCTCGAATTGGCCTGTATTCAGTTCGTTGATGCGAAAATAAGTCGACAGCTCCATGGGACAGCGAACCCCTTTAGGGATGTACACAAAGGAGCCATCAGAGAATACCGCGCAGTTTAGCGCCGCATAATAGTTGTCTTTCTGCGGCACAACAGAACCGAGATATTTTTTTACCAGATCGGGATATTTGTGCACCGCCTCGCTGATCGGACAAAAGATTACTCCGGCCTCTTCCAGCTTGGCGCGGTAAGTGGTGACAACCGACACCGAGTCGAAAACGGCATCGACTGCGACACCTGCCAACGCTTCTTGTTCGTGCAGAGGGATACCTAGTTTGGCATAAGTGGCCAGCAATTCGGGGTCCACTTCATCCAGACTCTTGGGTTTGCTGTCCATACTTTTAGGAGCGCTGTAATAGGACAACGCCTGATAGTCGATAGCAGGAAAGTTGACGTGCGCCCACGTGGGTTCAACCATCTCCTGCCAAGCATGGAATGCTTTCAGTCGCCATTCCAGCATCCATTCCGGCTCACCTTTCTTGGCGGAAATGAAACGAATGACGTCATCGTCGAGCCCCGGAGCGAGTGTGTCAGACTCAATGATGGTATGAAACCCTGCGGCATAGTCCTTGCGGATCAGGTTTTCGACTTGTTCTGTCACGTAATTACCTCTTCAGCGGCGCACAAAAAGACGCACGAACGTGGGCATGTCATGGCAGTCGGTGCCGGGCTCACGAACGGGTTCAAGTCTTAAATTGAGGGCGAGATTATCGGATATCCGAGTATTTCAGTCAAGTATTGCCGCCCTTGCAAACCGGGGTGCTAATCCCCTATTCCGGCGATGCGGTAGCACGGATTATAGGTCTTCCCGCCAAGTTTCATGCGCCCTTGAGAGACAAAGCCACGCAGCAAGACATCCATAGCCGCCAATATTTGCGGATCTCCGTTTATCGTGAAAGGACCATGCTCACGAATCATATGAATTCCTGACTCCTTCACGTTGCCAGCCACTATGCCGGAGAACGCACGACGCAGGTTGATTGCCAACTCCGCCGCTGGCAGATCGTGAGAAAGATGCAAACCGGCCATGCTGTCATGATCCACGTTAAAGTGACGCTTCATCTCAGCAGGGATATACAATAGCCAGTTGTAGTAGTACGCATCACGCCCTTGGCGGCGATTCTGACCCACATTTCCCATGCCTTCGCGCATGGCGACCGCAACGGCTTCAGGATTGTCTTCGATGATGCGGTAATAGCGT
>JBBSPQ010000306.1:0-4298 GCA_038258585.1 Pseudomonadales bacterium | reverse complement strand
TGCTCACTGCTTCCGCTTCGAACCGCTGATTGAGAGCTGGGAAGCAAATCTTGCTGCAGACGTGGATTTTGTTCGATTCCCCGGCATGTGGAATGACCTGATGAAGGTGCACGCTCAGGCCTTCTATACCGCCGAAGCGCTCGGCAAGCTGGAAGAGCTTCACAGCCCGATGTTTGATGCAATCAACGTCAAAGGCAATCGCTTGCAGAATGAGCAACAACTCTCCGCATTGTTTACTCAGTACGGTGTGAGCGCCGCGGACTTCAGTAAGGCTTTCAACTCGTTCGGCGTGCGCACCAAGGTCAATCAGGCAGAAGCCAAGATGCGTGAGTATCAGGTAAGAAGTACTCCGAATATGCTCGTCAACGGGAAATATCTGATTTCCACCGGCGAGGCAGTGCCTACCCAAGAAGAAATGCTCGAGGTGGTCAATTTCCTCGTGAATAAAGAGCGATCCTCCAGCTGACCCTTAGATGATTACATCTTCGTAATCACGTGACCGGCGTAGTGCTCAAGGCGAGCACTACGCCGGTCACGGCTTGATAGGCTGTGAAATTCCTAATAAGAGCCGAAAACAATGAGCCAAAGGAATAGCGACAGTGTTGAGGCCTCGCGTTGGAAAAAGAAATTCCTCGACGTTCTGGAAGATCAGGACACCCGTGAAAAATCCTTCTCTAATAGAATCAAACTACTCCGTCGGGGCTTGGTAGGCGTTAGTCTGGCCGGAGACGGACTCGATTCAGATCTCGACCGTCAACTCTCCTCGCTCAGGACCACGCTGCGTTCTGAGGATAGCGAAGCCGGGATCGAAGTCCTGCTTGAGCATATCGAAAAATCAGTGCTCAGATTGGATTCCCGTAAAGAGCACAGTACCTGGGCAGTCCGAAACGCAATTTCTACCAGCATTGATCAATTGCAGTCCCTGGATCTTTCACGAGACTTGAAGCGGACGGTTAAGCAATTTGCGAAGACGCTGAACGGGAGAGTCTCTGACGCTCAGAACCACCCGGAACTGATCGTTGATTTTCTAGAGCTGTTGAGAACAGTTGTTCAGGAGCTTTCCCAGTCCACGGAACAAGAAGCAACTCAGCCTTCTGCGGGATTCTGGAAGAGACTCTTCTCCAATGCCCCCGACGATCAATCACCGACTGATGCGTCGGCCTCAGTCTCAGAAATTCGAGCTGAATTGGAACTGCCCTCTCCGGATAACCCCATAACTGCATATGACCCCCCCACGCCGTCTGTCACCACAATTGTTCCTGCCAGCGCTAATTTCACCTCTGCATCCACCACAAACCAGATCGGGCCAACAGTGGAGAATGCTGGAGCCTATGACGAGGCCCAGACTGAGACTGTGGATGACGTCACTGCGGCCGAGAATATCAGTCTTGACCGCGATATCGCGCCGTCTGAAGCAGACGGCGAAATTGACCTGCCTGCAGATACTCAACAGGAAACTTCAGAGCCTGGGTTCTCTGCCATTGCCACTCATGCCGAACCCGCACTATTGCGTATTCTGGAAAACATCTATGTTTCCGAACAATCCGTCGCGTTGGCCAGTAAAATCAAAACGAAGGTCGCTCAAGGTCTGAATTGGTACGAGTTTGTTGCGGTTCTGGAAGATATATCAGCGGTAATCACAAGCTCCCTCGGTCAGGAAAGATCCGAATTCCAAAGCTTTCTCAATGAGCTGAACGCCAGTCTGGAACAGGTCCACGAATATGTCCAATTCACTCAGACTCAGGAAGAGGCCAATCGCTCATCGGAGCGCGCCTTGGACGAAACTGTGCGGACGCAAGTCAGCGACATAGCCGAAAGTGTCTCGGATGCCCAAGACGTATCGGAATTAAAAGCGGCAGTACAGGTTCAGCTGAACACTATCATTACCTCTATGGATGGTTTCAAGACATTCAGGGATCAGCAAGATAGAGCGCAGACTGAACAAAATACGCTGCTGCAAGAGCGCATCGTCTCCATGGAGCAGGAAAGTAAGGTTTTGCGGCAGCATCTCGCTCAGCAGGAACGCAACGCCATGCTCGACTCTCTGACAGAGTTGCCAAATCGGGCTGCCTACGATCGCCGCATTCAAAAGGACATAGAAGTCTGGCAAAACAGTCGCCAAGACGGGCTGTGTCTGGTGATTTGTGACGTCGATCATTTCAAAGGGATAAATGACAATTATGGTCATTTGGCCGGGGACAAAGTGCTTAAAATATTGGCCAGAGAAATCTCCAGCCGCATACGAGAGAGCGACTTTGTTGCGCGCTATGGTGGCGAAGAATTTGTAATCATCATGGCACGCACGACGTTGAGCTTTGCAGAGGGACTGATGGACACCGTGCGCATGGCAATTGAGCGGTGTCCGTTTCACTTCAAGGAAAAGCAGGTACAGATCACCATGTCCTTTGGAGTGACCGATTTTTGCAGCTATGACACGCCCGATATGGCATTCGACAGAGCGGACAAGGCGCTCTATAGAGCCAAGGAAGAGGGGCGAAATCGCATTTGCACAGCCTCGGTGTCGCAAGAAGAACCCAACGTCGAGCCCTGAAATTCAGGGTCACTAGAACTATTTGCGTGTATCCTCAGTCCAACGGACTCTTAGGAGCAATTGTAAAAACACCTGTTCGAGCACTATGACACTACTGAATTCCAATAAATGGCTTGAATGGCTCAATAACAGCCTGCCTGTCAGACTGAGAACCTTCCTTCATACCGGTGCCAGAAGTCAGCTGCTGAAGCAGGTGAACACGGTGCTCATGGTGCATGAGGACAAGCTCTATGATCTGGCCAATGGTTCGTGGCGACAGCTCAGCAGCGCTGCGCTGCAAGGCAACCCAAGCGAGATCGCGCAAGCCGCAGTGGACCTGCTGAGCCAAGTGACAAACGAGCGTGCAGTACTATTACTGCTGCCATCGACCAGTTTCTTCGCCACGAAGGTCAATTTGCCGGGAGTGGCGCGCGAAAGCTTCATGTCTGCGCTGCGCTTACAGTCGGCGATGGTGTTGCCCAGCTACGAGGAGCCTTTGGTTTTTGCCGCTAATACCGCACAGAAGCTCAGCGACACTGATGTGGTGGTCTGGACCAACGAAGCCAAACTGGACGCACTGTTTGATGCCTTTGCCAGCAACAATTTATTTCTCACCGCGGTAATGCCTCGTGCTCTGGCTGCCGGCAGTCAGTCAGATCGACAAGACAACGTTGAGATCGAAGATGAAGATGCCACTACTCTCACGAGCCTCCGCTACCAGAATGGATTGCTCATTAATTGGCAGCAAGTCGAAAAGTCGGATCTGGAACAGGACGCTTTCGCCCAGCAATGGAATGAGGCCAAACAGGACTGGCTAACTGAAGGGTCACGTCACATGACGATGCGCTCTGCTCAGGATTATCTTGAACTTCCCGTCGCTGTCAGTAGCGATCCTGATTACAGCTTTCTGCCCGGCGGGGCTCAGGCTGCGATCAGACAAATGGAGAAAGGCAAGCGCCTGCTAATCGCAGCAGCGGCAGCGGGAATTGTTCTTTTTCTCAGTGCTCTGCCGTTTCTGTTTCAGTCCATTCAGGCCCGAGGTTTGATTGCCACACTCGAAGATCAACGAGAGCTCGCAGCTGATGCCAGGACAGATCAGGCGATGGTGCGTGATTTTGAGCAGCAGTGGGGGGTGTTGAATGAATTCCCTCGCCAGCAGATTCCAGACACCCTCTTGGAGTTACAGACCGCATTGAATCCTAGCGTCTTGACGTCACTCGAAATCGAAGAAGGCGCTATACAGATCGAGGGCGAAAGTCCTGATCCGCAGAGTCTGTTGGAAACGCTTGAACAGGATCCGATGTTTACCGGCGTGGATTTCGCACGAGCGACTAACAACAACCGGTATTACATTGATCTGCGACTAAGCACGGTCGACTTTGACGGCTATTGGCAACGGTACTTTCCGGATGCACGTCGATGACTAAGCGCGAAAAAAACATAATCTGGATTGCGGTCGCAGTAGGTGCCGTTTTCATTCTGTCACAAGGTTTTCCAGCCGTGCGTTCGTTATACGCGCAACGCAGCGCGACAATCGAGACACTGCGCAATGACATCGAACGCGAAACACGCCTGTTCGATAACAGTATGCTCTGGCAAGAGCGAAGAACGGAAATAGAGACGCGCTTGAATGGACTGGGCGCGCAGCTATTCTCCGGAGACTCCGTGCCCCTTATCAGCGCTAACATTCAGCGTATGGTTCGTGATTACGGCAATCAGGTTGGAGTCGTCATTACGTCCACTCGACTTGCCGAGCCAATGCAGACAG
>JBBSPQ010000305.1:0-4301 GCA_038258585.1 Pseudomonadales bacterium | reverse complement strand
TGTCCGCTCATTCTGTCCTCGCCGCTGACGTTCTTGGCGTTGCCTGCCAGACGCCGCCACCCATGCATTGCGCTGCGGGTGATTGTGCGGCTAAGACCGGCGTGCGCGGGAATGTCACAGAACCTGTAACCGGACGCCAGTATTTCCTAGACTATCCATGCGACTTGCAACCGGGTGAGGAGGTCACGTTCATTCTCAATCTTCATGGTGCTGGTTCCATTGGCAACTGGCAGCGTCATTACTTTCCTGCTATGGATTACAAGGAAAAATATCGTTTGGTAATCGCGACAACGACGGCAGATGGGTCGGCCTCAATGGGCGGTGGAACTGGCGTGCGGATGTGGATGCCGGATGTCGATGATGCGTATCTGCAAAACGTGACCAATCAGGTCATCGAGGCATTTGGGGCCGAGAATATCAAATCATTCTGGCTCGCGGGTCACAGTCAGGGTGGAATCACGTCACGCCGTCTGGTGTGTACGGACTTCTTCGCCGACAAGGTGGACGGGATGCTGAGTCTCTCCGGTGGACGTATCGGGCAAGCCGCAATCGTACCGGGGTTCGGGCCGCCCAGTGCTGATGGTTCTCCACCTGCGTCGCGTCCAAGATCAACAGCCCAAGAGACATTGCCGAACTGCGACATCTCCCATATTTTCGCGATTGGGGAACACGAGATCGTTGCGCTTCCGGATAGCTCTCCCTGGGCGGACAAATATAATTGCAAGGATCGCAAGCAATCAGAGATTGTCGATACCAAGGCAGGTTGGATCTACGACACCGGTCGCGCGGGATACCCGGTTTGGGGTATGGCGGCGCGTCCCGGCACGGCCGAAGTGTTCGAGTATCCTGGATGTGACGACGGGCGGGTGGTTGCGGATGTGGTGCGACTCGACAAGGGCCATACCGAAGGACTGGAGCCTCAGGTTACACAGAAGATTCTAGAGTTGATGGTGTCGGCTGAAGGAGGGAAGATTCAGGATTAAATTGAAATATTGAAAGAGTGTCCGTGCCAATTTTATGGCCCGGATACTCTTTTAATAACTGACCATTCTTCAAGTTTACTCTCAAATGAAAGTCTTGCATTGGCAGGGCTGGTCGAAGGCAATACCGAGATCACTATTTCTGCTGGCAAAGGCTGCGAGGACGATACATAGCGTTTAAACAGCTGTTCGACCGACCTGCCATTAAAGAATATGTGTCTGATATTGGGATAATTGTGCAGGAATTCCGCGAAGTCATTGACGACAATTGAATCCTTAACGATGCTTGAATCCAGAGACCCCTCTCGTTCGCAACCCGCCAGTACGTCCCACACGGCAATACCTGTTTCTTGCAGCGCTTTGACTCGAATCGGGTAGGGCGCTTGTGCCGATATTCCAAACAGTCTTTCCATGATTTTCCAGAAGGCGTTGGTGCCAAAGCCATAATATTGCTGCAGTTCCAGTGATTTCTCTCCGGGCATTGAGCCGAGGATTAGGAGTCTGGCGTCGTTGTCGATTATAGGGGGAAAGGCGGTTTTCATGGCTTCCTAGCAAGGGGTTTGGAATCTTCCCAGGGGTATTCGGGTCTCCCTCACAGGTAACGATATTAGCAAGGGTCTTAAACTTTTCCGATATTTGCCGCCCTGACCATGACAAATGCCCTGTAATTGCTACAGTTTTGACACCATTTGACCGACAGATTCGCGTATGCTGCGCGTATTTACAGAATAGTCCAGAACGTGGCCGGCTGGTTTGGCCGGAGAAATAGCATTAATTACAGAGACTCACATCATGATCGAGCGTTTTAAAAGTACTCGTCACAGCCTCAGTAGCAAAATGTGGCGAACCACGCTGGTTGTCGCCATGGTGCTGATCGCTGCCTGTGGCGCTGAGCCTGATACGGCCAATAACGGTCAGTCTGGCCCTCAAGGTGGTGGCGGTCGTGGTGGATTTGGCGGTGGTGGACGAGGCGGCTTGCCCGAAGGTGTTATCCCCGCTGTCGAAGTAGTTGCCGCCCAGTTGGGAGGTTTACCCTTAGAAGAACGTTTGACAGGCCAGGTCACCGCTCGCAACCAGACTGAAATTTTCCCTGAGGTCAGTGGCCCGATCGTTGAGATATTTGCCGACAACGGCCAGTTCGTGAATGCCGGTGATCCGCTGGTGCAGATTCGTGACACGGAATACCGCGAACGTTTTCAGCAAGCGGAGGCGCAACTGCAAGTGTCCCGTGCTCAAACCAGTCAGGCCGAAGCCAATCTTCAGGTGCTGGCAAATCAACTGGTACGGATTGAAGAATTGCGCGCGCGTCAGCTTGAGACGGTATCTGCGCTGGAAACCATTCGTGCGCAGGTGTCGGTGGCTCAGTCTGATGTACAGCTGCGACAGGCACAGCAACGTCAAGTCGAATCGCAGCTTGAAGAGCGTCGTATGGAAATGAGCCGCACTACGGTGCGCGCACCTACCAGCGGTACTATCGGTTTGCGTAACGCTGAACGAGGTCAGATAGCTAGTCCCAGCACGCAACTCTTCATGATTGGTGATTTGAGTCAGATGCAGGTTGAGATTCTTTTGACCGAACGTAACTTGACTTATATTCGGCAGGGCATGCCAGTGAACCTCTATTCTGAAAGCTGGCCTGACCTCATGATCGAGTCAGAAATTGCACGTTTATCGCCATTTCTGAACAGCAGCACGTTGCGCACTCAAGCGTACATCGATGTCAGCAACGAAGACGGCATGATGCGTCCGGGTATGTTTGTGACCGTAGACGTGCTTTATGGCCAGTCGGCAGAAGCGGTGTTGATTCCGAATAGCGCGCTTTATCGTCATCCTCGCACCGGTGCTGAAGGTATTTTTGTAATGCAGCCGCCACCCAGCGAGGAATACATTCCAGTGGCGGAAGTAGAGGGTGCACCGGCTTTAACACCGGCGCAGCCTATACGTTTTGTCCCGGTCGATGTTATCGCCAGTGGTCGCATGGCCAGCGGTGTTCGAGGTATTCAGGAGGGCGACTGGGTGGTCACCGTCGGACAAAACATGCTGGTCGGTAATACCACCGAGGCGCGTGCCCGTCTGGTGGAATGGCAGCAAATGATGAACATGCAACGCATGCAAAGCCGCGATTTGTTCGAGATTATCGATAACGCCAGCCGCGAGGCGCAGGCCCGACCCGACGAAAGCTGAAGCTTAGTTTTGAAAAGCGCAGTCTTTTAGCGGCGCTTTTCAAATCAGCCACTTCTCCAGCCCCCTATCTTGAGAGCGTTGTTAACATGGCTTTGACCACTACCTCCATTGGACGTCCCGTTGCTACCACGATGATTTTTCTCATCGTCATCACGCTGGGGACCTTGGCATTCCGATTTCTCCCTGTTGACCTCTTGCCCGCCATCGAAATGCCGGAGCTGTCCGTGCAGGTCAGTTACCCCAATGTTGGCCCGGAAGAGATTGAGCTGCTGATCACCGAGCCACTGGAAAATGCGTTGTCAGTTGTGCCGAATGTGGAACGCATGCAGTCCTTCTCACGTGAAGGCAATGGGTCGGTGTCCCTGCGGTTCGGGCAGGACGTCAACATGGATGTCATGCTCAACGACGTGCGTGAAGCGCTGGACCGGGTTCGGCGTCAGTTGCCTGATGAAGCCGATGCGCCACGTATTAATCGATTTAACCCGGACGACCAACCCATTGTGGTCGTGGGAGCCCAATCCTCGCTCGACATGATGGAACTCACGCGCATTCTGGAGCGCGATCTCGCCCGCCGCTTTGAACAAATCCCCGGTGTTGGTGCCATTGATATCTGGGGTGGCATCAACCGCGAGATTCGGGTGGAGGTCAGCCGCGATCGGCTGCTGGCCAGCGGCCTTACCATGAGTGATATCAGTTCTGCCATAGGCCGCGAAAACTCTACGCTGCCAGGTGGCAACGTGCAGCGCGGCCTGAGTGATCTGTATGTGCGCTCCACTGGCGAATACGCCAACGTGCAGGAGGTGCGCGACACCGTCATTCGCAACGTGGAGGGCGTGCCTATTCGAGTAGGTGATCTGGCTGAAGTGCAGCTGGACCGCCGTGATATAGGCCGGTTTGTTGAAATCAACGAAACACCGATGTTGCGTCTGGGTATCCGTAAACAGTCTGGCGCCAACACGGTGGCGGTGGCGGAAGCGATTAAGCTTGAAGCTGCGCGTATTTCGGCGGAACGCTCCGATATCAACATGATCATTGTGGAGGATCAAAGCCAGTTCATTCAGAGCTCAATCGACAGCGTGCGTAACTCCGCACTATGGGGCGGCATGTTGACGGTGATTGTATTGATGGCGTTCTTCC
>JBBSPQ010000304.1:0-4318 GCA_038258585.1 Pseudomonadales bacterium | reverse complement strand
GGCACTCGACTATCTGAGCACACTGTATACGATGTTCGAAAATGACTGGCTTTTGACTTTGGCTGCCTACAATAGCGGTCAAGGCACTGTTCAGAAAGCGATAGAGATTAATAAAGATAAATCCCGTGCAACGGACTATTGGTCTCTGAGCCTGCCCTCCATTACAGAAGAATACGTACCGAAGTTAATTGCGTTAAGTCGTCTGATCGCTGCACCAGAACACTATGGACTTGAGTTGACTCAAGTGAGTAACGAACCTGTGGTAGAAGCAGTAGATGTCGGCTCACAGATCGATCTCGCCCTCGCTGCTAATATCGCCGGTCTAGAGCCAGAAATTCTGTATGAACTTAATCCCGGCTTTCGCCAGTGGGCCACTCATCCGGATGGGCCTTATACGTTATTGTTACCTATAACAGATGTTGCGCAATTTACAGAAGCTGTCGCGAGTCTACAGGGGCAAGACAGAGTGACCTGGGATCGCTATGTCGTTAGACCCGGAGATTCGTTGAGTAAAATTGCAAATCAGTTTAAAACGCAGGTGTCTGCTTTGCAGCAGGCGAATAATATCAAGGGAAGCCGCATCGTGGTGGGAGAATCCATGTTGATTCCTAGGGCCTATAACTCCGCGACTCCTTTGGTAACGCCTAATGCGCCGGAGTACGCATCGGTAGCGTTCGGATCAGCGCTTGCTCGCACTCAAGCACCTGCGCCCGTTCGTTATGAGGTTCGGTCAGGTGACAGTCTGTGGGCAATAGCACATAGATTTAATCTTGGCAGCGAAATGCTGGCGGAGTGGAACGATATTTCAGTCAGCGCAGTTCTGCGCCCGGGTCAGGTTCTACTGCTGCATGCAGAGCCAGCTCTTGCTCGATCAGAGAGCGAGAATGGCAATGAGCAGCCTGCAAATTACAAAGTTAGGGCTGGAGATTCTCTGATGAGCATTGCACGACGTTTCGGTGTCAATGTGGCGGATCTGGCGGCGTGGAATGAGATTGATGCCAAGAATCTAATACATCCGGGACAACAGCTTGTCGTGCGTCCCGGCTTATCCAAGCTAAATTAGATTTCGGGCTCAAATTGTTCGATGTCTGCTTCGTTGCGTGCGGTGGTGAGGGACCCGTCAAATGCGGCACGACCATCTCGTTCAACGTACGCACTCGCCAGAGTATCTTTCTCGCTGGTATCGAGTTGATCCAAACTGCCTCGATTCACCCCGGTTAGCTCTAATACAACATAAGTGCCATTACTCAAAGCAAAGCCATCGAATTCGGAATCCCCTTCAGCAGGAACCGGCATTGCAAAAGCATTTTGCAATACTTCAGTGTTCAATCCTATCTGATTCCTAGAGGCACGATTTTGCGTTATCCACTGCAGCTCATTGCTTGCCACCATCTCATCAACTGATTCGCCGCTCTCTAGTGCCGCCAGCAATTGTTCGCCTAACACCTGAGCACGCTCCTTTTCGAGTTCGGTGCGCAAAATGGCCGCTATCTCACCCCTTACTTCGTCGATAGGACGCAGAGAGGCTTCACTGTGCTCTTGTACGTTCAATACCAGCGCTCGGGAGGTATCGAGTTCGACTACGTCACTGTTGTTGCCATCAATCAGAACATCCTCAGAAAACGCTGCAGCGACGACATTGCTGTTATTCGTAATCTGGCTGCTTCCACCCATTTGGGTGAAGGTTTCGCTCTGCTGAATTTGAAGTCCCAAATCTTCAGATATAGCCGTCAGGTCTCCAGTTTCAAACGCGAGATTGGCGAGCGTTTCGCGACGTTCAAAGAACAGTCGATCAACTTCCGCACTGCTCAGTACGCGGCGAATACGGTCTGAGACTTCATCGAGTGACGCAAATTCATTGACGTCATACTCGGTGAGTTTAAGGAGGTGAACGCCGAACTCGGAGATAACGGGATCAGAAACTTGTCCTACTTCCAGCCCAACAAGTGCGTCTTCCAGTGGTTGGGGGAACGCGCTGCCATCGCTGTAACCGATGTCGCCACCCTCTTCCGCAGAGACAGT
Source organism: Pseudomonadales bacterium (assembly GCA_038258585.1). GTDB lineage: Bacteria > Pseudomonadota > Gammaproteobacteria > Pseudomonadales > Pseudohongiellaceae > UBA5078. Next base: position 2,296 of record JBBSPQ010000304.1, on the reverse strand, counting down.
GTCACTGGATGCTTCGAGCGCCAATGCGCCGAAGTCTTCCCCTTGATCAAGGCGAGCCTTAAGTGCGGAAGCCTCTTGCAGTGCAGCTTCCTCTGAGCGTGAGCTATCGACTTCAAGGAGAATGTGGGAGGCGCGACGCTGAGAGGCGTTGGAAAATGCTGATTTCTCGATATCGTACTGAGCCTGGACATCCTCATCGCTGACTTCAACCTCGTCAAATATTGTATTTTTATCGAGAACGACGTAATTGATGGCAACCTCTTCGTCGACCATGAACTGTGCTTGGTTGTTCTGATAGTAGGTCTCAATCTGCTCTGCTGGGATTGGTTCACCGGCGGTACGATTGCCGAGTGTGACGGAGATAAAACGGAAGTCGCGTGTTTGAGAGGACAACCCGGCGATACGATCAAGCTCACTTTCGGTGACGAAACTGGATGCTGAATAAGCGTTGGCCAGCTGTTCAACTACCATCTGATCTGCCAGCGCCTTGCGGTAGGCTGGAACACTGAAGCCCTGTCCTGCCATTGTACGTAACGCCAGATCCGAGTTGAAAACTCCACCGGCTTGAAACTGGGGTGTGTTGATAATTTGTCGATCCAGCGCATCGCTGGAGATAACCATATTGGCGTCGTTTGCAGACTGCAGGAGAACGCGATCTTCAATGATTTGATTCAAAGCGATCTGTCTGAGAAGACCTTCATCTAGGCTGTCAATGTTGCCACCAATACTTGCAATCAGATTTTGTATTCTTGTGGCGACTTCTGGTTCGGTAATTTCCTCACCATTTACTTTCGCTATTGCTGCACTATTAACGAAACCGCCCACGATGGATTCCACACCGAACAGAGCAAAAATACCGATGATCAAACCAATGATGACTTTCGCCACCAATCCTTGGGAGTTGTCTCTTATATTTTGCAGCATAACGTTTCCTGTCGGGCGCCTGTAAGGCAGCAATCAAACACAATCGATAAAATATTAGTGGACTAATAAACTAAAAAGGCGCATCACAGATGCGCCCCTAAAAAGTCGTAAGCTGCTTACGAATTTTGACTAATTAGTTAAAACATTAGTTAAACATTAACTGCGTCTTTCAACGCCTTACCAGCTTTAAAAGTAGGCACTTTTGCAGCTTTAATTTGAATAGTTGCACCTGTTTGGGGATTACGTCCCTGACGAGCTGCACGGTCTTTAGTGGTGAAAGTACCGAAACCAACCAGCACAACTGGGTCGCTTTTCTTCAGTGAGTCAGTGATCGCATCGATCATCGCATCTATCACTCGTCCTGCTGCAGCCTTAGGTATGTCTGCGCTTGCAGCAACTGCATCGATTAATTCTGATTTATTCACGTTATCCCCTTATTTTTCTATGTTGAATTGTTACCCGAAACCTAGACCGCGAAACTACAATTTCATTCCTGCGCTAAGTATTTATATTCTGTCTGATTTTTTATCCAAGATATGGCTTGATAACCAATACGACCGGCACTTTATACCAAGTCACGGAAAGCTGTGTCAACTGCAAACACAGCGGTTTCGTGTGATTCAGTGTGTATTTGCGTGCTTTTCGTCCTTCAGCTTCTCCCCTTCTTCGGCACTGGTTGAAAGTGCTGCTTTAGGCGCGTCGGTTTCAGGATTTGGTACAGGTTGGTACTCAAGTGCGAGATCAAGAACCTGATCAATCCATTTGACTGGATAGATCTCCAATTCGGCTTTGACGTTGTCGGGAATCTCTTTGAGATCCCGTTCGTTGTCAGCCGGAATAATGACCCTTTTGATATTCCCTCTATGGGCCGCTAGCAGTTTCTCTTTCAAACCACCGATTCGGAGTACCTGACCGCGCAAGGTAATCTCACCCGTCATCGCCACGTCGGCTCTGACTGGAATGCCTGTCAATGCGGATACCAGAGCCGTACACATGCCCACGCCTGCACTGGGGCCGTCTTTGGGTGTTGCTCCCTCAGGCACATGGATGTGGAGGTCTAGGAGTTCATGGAAGCCTGGTTTGAGGCCAAGGCCCGCTGCGCGGCTTCGTACCACTGTCAGGGCGGCCTGGATAGACTCCTGCATGACGTCTCCGAGCGAGCCTGTCTTTATGGTTTTGCCTTTGACTTCGAGTGCAACCGCTTCAATTGTCAGAAGTTCTCAGCCGACCTGAGTCAAGGAGAGACCGTTAACCTGCCCAATGAGGTTCGTTTCCTCGGCGCGACCGAAAGCGTACTGTCTGACGCCGGAGTATGTTTCAAGCAGGTCGCCAGTCAGTACAATTGGGTCCGGCGGCTTGATGTCGGAATTGT
>JBBSPQ010000303.1:0-4319 GCA_038258585.1 Pseudomonadales bacterium | reverse complement strand
GGACGTTGACTATCAGGTGGTGGCAACGCACATCGGTGCGTATGCCGTCAACCCAAGCCCTTATAACCTGGAGGACTGGGAAATCGAGTGGATTGCGAACCGAAAGGGCATTGTCGGTGTGATCCTGATGCCGTTCTGGACGCAGCCTCAGAGTCGTGTGATGGGCGTGGATTTCCTCTCGCGCACGATTGAACATATTCGTAAAGTGGGCGGCGATAACGTGATCGCAATCGGCACTGACCTGGACGGTGCAACCGATCCGCCGAATGAACTAGCGCATTATGGTCAGATGCCCCGCCTGACTGAGCGGCTCATGGCAGAGTATTTTCACAAGCAAGACAAGTATTCAGATGCACTGATCGAGAAAATTCTTGGTGGCAATGCATGGTCTGTCCTGGTGAACGGTTGGCGTGGACATTGCGATGTACAGGAAGAAGAACCAAGTTCGGATTGAGCCTGCCTGTGGATTAAGGGTCTTTCTAGCGAACACAAAAGATTTGAGGTCTGGACGTTTCCCTTTATGATTATCAGTAGTTTTGTGGACTTAAAAGGACAGACGTTCTCACAATTAAGTCTCCGCTATTCCCTCAAGTGTACGCTCACACCTCCAATTCAGTCTTCAATAACTGTCGAGTTTCGCTAGGTCGAATTCGTCCAAGTTATACAAGGAAGTTAGTTTTGAATACGGAGAGCCAGTTAGTAAATGTGCTAACTGGCTCTACCATTTGTGAGGTATCACACTTGGATTGGGTCAAGTGCTGAGGAGCAAATCAACCGCGACCTTAATATCTGGAAGATAGACGCCAAAACGGACTTTGACACCTCCCGGGATCATGGTAGAAACGAAAGTACCGACATCATTGAGATCAATCATGAATATCCGTCCCAATTTCAGTGAATCACGGATTGAGGTGAAACGAATACGGACACAGCGAGAGGGGGCGGATAAAAGCGCTCCACCGCCCGAACCAAGAGCTTGCGAAAGGTTGCAAAGCGCAGCAAGGACGAGATGAGCTTGTGCCGTCCTTTACCGGGACGACGGGTGAACAACCAACGCGCCAGCACCCAGATGTTCTGCATGAGCAGTCCCAAACCCAGGAGGAAAAAACGCAGCGCCGGGTTACGCGAGTTGGTCAGGGCTTTCACTTGGCGCAGGAGGCGGTATGAGGCTTCAATCCCGAAACGGCGACGGTATTTGCTGTACACTTGGCGCGGTGTCCAGTCGAGATTGACCAGCACAAAGGCCAGCCACTTGCGCTGTTTACGCTTGGTTTTCGGGTCACGCACGCGAGTATCGACCAGCGTCAGGCGAGCGCTGGTGCCGTCGGTGAAGGTGTAGTCAGTGGTGAAACTGCCTCGTCCCTGACATAACGCACGAATGCCGCCTTTTTTCCCTCGAATGGGACACGCGAGGACTGCCGCTTGGTGGGTGCGCTGTAAAGAGCGGATGATCGCGCCTGAACAGAACCCTTTATCCAGATAGACCACCGTCGCGTGCAGCCCTACTTGACCCAAGCGCTGTAACAAGCACTCGACTACACTGGGTAAATCCTCTTCAGGCAGGACATACCGCAAGGCGAGCGTCAAACGCACTTCGTGCCAAATGACATAGGCGCTGGCGATGCGGAAAAAGTGGCTTGTCCCCGCTTTCGCCTGCCCTGAGCAGGTGTAGGTAAGCAGTTCGGGGGTCTTGCCATAGAACGGTTCATCGTGCGTATCGATGGCGACTTCCAGACCGCCGCGCGGCATCCCCCGGGGAATTGCGGCGGCTAACGCGGCATTCATCTCCGCTTCCTGCTGGCGTAACTGACCGGCGTCGAGGCTGGCGTTCAACTGCTCGCGCAGCGTGTTGCTATCCACCGCACCGCTGCTATCCGCACAGACCGCCTCCACGCTGCTGCCTTCTGCCACCGCTTTCAGCAGCAGTTGGAACGTCTGGTTCGTCGTGCTGCGGTACCCCTCGGTTTTCACCGTCAGATGTCTTTCCATCATGTTGAGCATCATTTCACGGACATCTTCTGCATTCAGCGCGTGTTCCGGTATCATTTTCTCTTGACTTGGTTTGGTTATGTTTAGTCTGGTAAACAAAACCTAACTGAGCCAAGTCATTTGTCAATGCTGCTTTAACTTTCGTGATTCACTGAAATTACATAAATAACAATAACTTAGAGATAGAAGGAAAGCTTTTCCGTAAGTCGTTAGAGATGGTTAGGCTTAATTGAGGTTCTGGGTATAGAACGTCAGAGCCTGTGAGACATAAAGCGGCGAAAATTGAAGAGAGACTTTCCCTAGCTGAGTCCAGGCAAAGGAGGCATATATGGCTATTAGGTCTCCTTCGGCACAATTCCCCATGATATGAACTCACGGTAGGTACCCTACAACGTGTTTATGCAATGATGCACCTTCAGTAACATCTTAGTCTTACAAGTATCGTTGTTGAATCATTCAGTGCACTTGGAAGAGTGCAGAGAACTATTTAGGAATTATCACACAAATTAAGATTTTTCAATTTTTTATAAAACTGTAGTAAATTCATATCTGACTGACATAAGATTTTTGCAGTCTGGTTTCTCAATATTGTGACAGCCAGTTGCATTCCTTCTCCTAAATGAAAATGACAAGCGAGGATAATCATGAACGCAGGAAACGACGTCTATCAAGCATTAGCACGTGCTGTGGCCGAAAAGAAGATTCCGGATGATGTTGTCCAGAAAATTGCGGGTCAAATAGCCGGTGTTGAGCACCCGATTCGTCGCATTGATGTCTGTGCATATGGCATATGCATCGATTATTTCGTTACAGTAGATGAACTATGGAAAGTCTTACCCAACCTAATCACAATTCCTGACGCGCGCCTGCATGGCATAGAGATCTTTCCGTGGGGGATCATCAACCCTGACCTCTTCCAGGTCCACGTCGAACACGAATTCGCCGGGATGCCGCACGTTTAATGGCAGATAACGAAATGGAAAAGTCTGAACTGACACGCTCGGGGTTTATGCCCGCGCGTGTCGTTCATCTCCATCCCTCCAGATTTTGCAATCTTACGTGCAAACACTGCTATAGTTCATCCTCTCCCAATGAAAGAACCGCTCTCGCTCCAGGACGCATTATTCTGGCTTTGGAGCTCCTTCGGAGTGAAGGCTATGAGGTTGTGAGCCTTTCTGGAGGCGAACCACTCCTTTATGAAGGCTTTGAAGCCGTCGTTCAAGCTGCCCATACGCTTGGGTTTCAGATCAATTTAATCACCAATGGTGCGCCGATAGGCGGACACCTATTAGAGCTTATTTCGAGATACATTGACCTCATTGCCATAAGTCTGGACGGTGCGCCCGAGACGCACAACGATATACGAGGTGATAAACACGCTTTTTCATATGTTGAGCGAGCGGTTGATCGTCTTTCGAAGCTGGGATTACGATATGGTCTCTCTTTTTGCATTTCGAAGCGCTCTTTGGCCGATATGCCCTGGGCCTTTGACTATGGGCAGGCCAATCAAGTCTCACTGCTTCAATTTCATCCCTTTGCCGCTACAGGTCGTGGTCGTTCAATGGCTCAGCAACTCAGTCTTAGCCAAGAGGAAATGGCACGCGCATATGTGATTTCCAAGCTGCTTGAGGCCCAAGGGGGGTCGCTGATCCAGCTTGACATTGCTCCCGTTGCTGCAGCGCGTGCGCGACGCAGTGACTATATGATGCTTTCAGAAGAAGTTTCTGACCACCTGTTATCTGATTTGGTTAGCCCACTGGTGATTGAAGAAACGGGCCGGATTATTCCGTTCAGTTATGGAATTAGTCCTGACTTGGCAATAGGGAACCTTGGTCCTGATCTTTCTGCATCAATTGAGGAATACAAAGCAATAGGCTGGCACAAGCTTAGAGATGTGCTTAACCTCGCTTTCCAGACGTTGGATAGTTACGATGGCGATTTTATTGATTGGTTCTATCACATCGTGAGAGCCAGCTTTATCCAACAAAGCACTGTCACTTGATATTGGGCTTTCGTTACACCTGGGTTGCTTCTCGCACAGCATTTGAATGCAATGTGCCCTCTAGAGCGTAAGTCTCTCCCTACACCTGGGTTGCTTCTCGCACAGCATTGAATGCAATGTGCCCACTAGAGCGCGGGTCATTCCCTGTGAAAATGGCGGTAATTTGCGAGCATCCAGTCGGCTACTGCCTTTGTCTGACTCGTTTTAATCAAATTCAGTGAATCACGAAAGTTAAAGCAGCATTGACAAATGACTTGGCTCAGTTAGGTTTTGTTTACCAGACTAAACATAACCAAACCAAGTCAAGAGAAAATGATACCGGAACACG
>JBBSPQ010000302.1:0-4327 GCA_038258585.1 Pseudomonadales bacterium | reverse complement strand
TCATCGACCAGTAACGCGAGTTGACGATCCATCAGATCTGCAAGATTGGCAACGCAGTTCTTCATCGTGTCCATTACCAGTGCAATGTGACCGCCGTAGAAATGGCCGCCGTGCAAGACATGCTCTCCTTCGCCATCGATGATCGGATTGTCGTTGGCGCTATTGAGCTCTATCTCAACCATGTTGCGCATCCATGGCAGCGAATCACGCAACACACCGATTACATGAGGGGCGCAACGGATAGAGTAGCGATCCTGCAAACGTGAGGAGTTACGGGGATGGCTGTGGTGATTGAGATCTTCCTGAATCCAGTTGGCGATTTCGCACTGCCCAGGATGAGGCTTAACCTTGAACAAGATGTCATCAAAATGATTACTGTTACCCTGCAGAGCGATCGAAGACAGTGACGTAATGCGAGCACACACTCGCGTCAGGTATTCAGCACGGGAGTATGCTAAGCAGGCTAGCGCCGTCATGACTGAAGTCCCGTTCATTATCGCGAGCCCTTCTTTGGGACGAAGTTTTAATGGTGAAATGCCAAGGCCAGAGAATACTTTTGCCGCCGGGCACTGCTGATCCTGATAATACACCTCGCGATCACCGATAATCACCGCACCTACGTATGAGAGCGGAGTCAGGTCACCGCTGGCACCCACCGATCCCTCCTGAGGAATGATAGGTACAATGTCCTGATTAATTAGCAGAGCAAGACGTTCCAGCAATTCCCAGCTCACTCCTGAGTAGCCCTGAGACAGTGAAGAAAGACGCACAGCAAGAATGGCGCGTCCTTCTTCTCGATTGAACATAGCACCCAAACCACAGCCGTGAAACCGGATCAAATGTTCCGGTAGCTCATGAACTTTATCAAGCGGCACCTGAACTGTGCATGAATCACCAAATCCTGTTGTCACACCATAAATGACGCCATCCTCGCGCAGGAGTCGTTCAAGAAAATCGGCACCAGCACGCACTTTCTTTTCAAATGGGCCGCTGGCGTCCAGCACTACTCCTACGGATCCGCCGGCTATGCTGACGATATCTTCAATACGCAATCGCGTCGTGCCAAAACTAATCTGCTCGCCAGCGGTACAACCCGGCTCAATGTCAATTTTCATAATCATGCCCGTCGTTGCCTGATGTTTTGCTTAATGTCGGATTTAATATCAGGGCTCCAGAAATCAAAAAAATTGAACCACTGCAACGGCGCTTTTTTGCAGTAATATGCCAGCCGATCCGCGTAAGCCTGCATAGCTTCGGTGAGAAGAGTGTCCCGTTGCTCACGGGGAAACTTAAGCGTGTCGGAAAAATGTTCCAGATAAATATTGTATTCACCTCCTTCCTTTATGCAGAAAATAAGATAAACAGGGCACTGCATCAATCCTGCAAGAATGAAAGGTCCTTCCGCAAATGGCGCTTTTTCTCCGAGGAAATCTATGTGTCGGACGCGACCGGCATTATTAACAGGAGTGCGATCGCCCACAATTACTACGGTCTCACCTACATCCACTTTCTGGCGCAGAATGATTGCAGTATCGGCCCCCATTTCTTCGACATGGATCAGGTTTAACTCCGCGCGCGAATCCGTCTTGCTTAGAATGCTCTGAAACTTCGCTGCATTCTTGTTGAACACCACTGCGTTAATTTTTACTTTGCCTGCTTTCTCGCCCAACGCTCGGCACAATTCAAGATTCCCCAAGTGCGATCCTATGAACAGAGCACCCGTCCCGGACCTCGCAAAAATTTGCAGCGCTTCCGCTCCATGAATTTTCACTTGATCACGTTTCATATCTCCGGCCCAAGCAGCGATCTTATCAATCGCACACTCTCCAAATGCATAAAAATGCTTGTACACCGTTCTCCAGGTTACCTTTGAGATAGCGCCGCCTTGGGCTGCGACCCTTGATAGAAAGTCTCTGGAGGAATTGCGGGCAGTAGAATACGAGGTCGAATAGTAGAGAACCACCGGATGCAGAATGATCAAAAAGAGCCAGCGACCAAAGAAGGTGTAGATCCACAACAACAAGCGCATGCCTGCGTAGCTTCCTTTCTCTCTTATCATAGCCCAGTGGCGCGCCTTTCTATCATTGTGACGTCTGAGTATCAGATTAGGAATACGCAGCAACATGCCACCCACGAGACGAAAGTGCATGAGCGTATTCAGTACATTGTCCTTCACCATTTTGAAGTGAGAACTTCCGTCGGGGGGATAGATTACGCGCGTGGGTACTGACTGTATTTCCACTGCTTCCCAGTAAAGTTTTACCAGTATCTCAGTGTCGAAATCCATCCGCTTGCCAATTCTGTATTTCTGCAACACGGACACAGTTTCGGCCAGAGGGTAAACTCTGAAGCCGCACATCGAATCTCGAATATTGAAGCTCAGAGTCTCAAACCAGACAAGGCTATGCGTCAGGTAGCGGCACAGAAACCGGACCATGGGCACGGAATCGTCGTATACCGGACAGCCACATATGACAGCGGCAGGATTGTTTCGACTGAGCTCAAAGAATTTTTTGGCGTCACCCAGATCATGCTGACCATCGGCATCGACCTGCAGCGCATGAGTAAACCCAGCCTGATTGGCAAACAGGAGGCCCTTCTTTACCGCGCCGCCTTTCCCCGTATTGGTAGCGGAATGCAGTACCGTTACTTTCTCGAATCGCGATGGCAAAGTGGTTAGTAAATCGGTCGTCTGTTGATCACTCCCGTCATTGACGACAATAACAGGCACACCTAATTCACAAATTTTACTCAAGAGCTTCTCGAAGCCGTGAGCATGATTGTAGTTAGGGATTACGAAGCATGGATTAAATACGGTCATGACAGTGCGATCTTCCCGGACGAATGCCTGCCTCGTGGCGAGCTGACGACAAATTCAAGCCGGTCATTCGTAATTTCAAGACTCATATTAATTTGTTGTCCCGGCTGTATGACATTCTGGAACTTCACCGACAACAGCGTTTCCGGGCCCGTTGGCATCAAATGTCCCAGATATTGCCTGCTTAAATCAATAGCCCACTTGATCTGAACGACTCCCGGTACAACAGGGGCATTTTCAAAGTGACCGTCAAAGACGTTAAGGCCAGGTTCTATCATCAGTTCCAAGTCTACTCCTCTGGCCAGAGGACTGACACCCGATACCTTCGGCAAGTCTACCCCCATGCTTCTGGCGGCCTTAAAAAGCTGTGCGATGAAGGCTGTATCAATCTTCCCCTGTGAATTCATCGGCAAGCTTTGTAGTATCCGCCATTTTCTGGGAACAGCGACTCGATCAAAATGGTTGGCCATGGCCTGTTTCCACATTTTAACGAGACTGGGCAAGCCTTGCTCTGCCAACAGGGCCATCCCTGCCTGAGACAGCAGCACAGCGCAGCCAATAGTCTGCCTGCTATCGTGCAAGGGCAAGGCAACGCAGCGATCGATGCTGGCTAGAGACTCCGCCCAACGCTCAATGCCGGTCAATGACACGCGCTTCTCTGCAATCTTAACGACTCTATCCTTACGGCCTTGCAACCTGAAGGTCTCATCTGATGCGATCAGAATGACATCATCGAGCTTCGACGGCCCACCGGCGTGAAGGTGAGGAGAGAAGAGCTCCAACTGGTCTCCAATCGGATGCAGTCTCATGCAGCGAAACAACGTCCATACCACGTCAGCGGATGTCTGCTGCCGATGGGCTATGCCCCCCGTTTCAGTGCTGCCATATATTTCTATGGGCAACGTTGTCAGCCATCTATGAGCGTCCTGGGCAGCTGAATACAGCAACGGACCTCCCGATGAGAACACACTTTTCACTTTCACAGCTGGAAGATTCACATCCAGATGTGAAAGCAGGCCAGGACTGGAGACGAAGACAATACTCTCGCCGCTCTGCGCCGCGCTCAGGAGTTGTTCGGGATAGTCAATCTGCCTGTCCAGCCACATGCGGGCAGTCAGTAACGGCCACAGCAGTTTGAAGAGAAGCCCGTAGATATGATGATGTGACACGCTGGCAGCGAATACAGCCTGTCCAATGGAAGCACCAAACTGAGTTTCCAGTGTTTGCACCTCCCGCAGCAGAAGATTCAATTCCTTTTTTATGCGCTTTGGCTCACCCGTTGAACCGGAGGTGAAGAACGAGAGCTCCTCCGTTCCATCAAAAACAGGAGTCCAAGTGTTGTCACCAGCTTCAAGTGGAATATCCTTGAAGTCGAAATCGACCCGTGGCTTGCCAGCAACAATCATGGAAGAATCACTGAGAACCGCCTCGAACTGATCGTCGAATTGTGCGACCCAGCTGGGCTTGTTGCTGGCACAGATCAGTACTGTTTTCTTCAGCCCCAATAGC
>JBBSPQ010000301.1:0-4331 GCA_038258585.1 Pseudomonadales bacterium | reverse complement strand
TGTTAGTAGAAATGGCGCTTTCACTTCTAGGTAGATCCGCAGCGCGCGTCGCAGATCTTGGCACTGGCAGCGGGGCAATTGCGCTTGCTCTTGCCAGTGAACGTCCCGACTGGCACGTGGACGCCAGTGATTTTAGTAATGAGGCGCTGGTAGTTGCGGCCGACAATGCATTGCGACTCGGAATTGCCAATGTCGCGTTCCGGCAGGGAAACTGGTGCGAAGCGCTGGCTGCAGCAGAATACGATCTGATTGTCAGTAATCCCCCTTATATTGACCCCGCTGATCCTCATCTGGACCAAGGTGATCTCCGTTTCGAGCCTCTGACTGCGCTGGCGGCAGAGGACAATGGTTTGGCAGACATCCGCCTTATCTGCTCTCAGGCAGTAAATCGTCTTCGCACAGGCGGCTACATTTTGCTTGAACATGGTTGGATGCAGGGGAAGGAGGTCGCGGGGATTCTGACGGAAATGGTTTCTCTCACGTAGAAACCATTCGTGATCTCAACGGCAATGAGCGCGTGACATCGGGGCGCAAAGAATAGATCGAAGTACAGGGCGACTGATTGGTGTCTTGCCGAAGCCTTCTGTCTCAATTGATGGGTAGCAAGGTGCAATTCACACAAAAACAAGGCAGAATTCTTCGCCGTTTGGAAGCTGCCCACCTTTTGCAGCACGCAATTAGATTAAGAGTACGATGCTGGCAGAGCCCGGCACGTCGAGGAGAACTGAGTTGACGATGTTCGATACCCGCAGATTAGTGTTGTTAGGGGCGCTGCTGTGTTCTGTTCTGATGACTATGCAGTCTCAGGCGCAGGTTTTTCCACGTGGCAACGGCATATCGCTTTCAGAAGGAGAGCCATTCGACATTTACGTTGAAATCCCTGATTGGAATGGTATGCCTGAAGACCGCCAGGAGTTCCGGCTGAAATTACAGAAGCTGTTCGTGGCAGGAGTTGAAGCCGCAGGAGCGCCGAGACGTGTGGCGACCCGCAATTCGTTGATTTGCCGAGTGCAGGCGAGCTTGTCGGATGATCTGGTTGCCTATACTTCGAGCGTTGAGTACTGGGATATCACCCCTGTCGGCGTTCACACCATGCTGTGGGAAAACGGTGGGATTGGCATCACCGCGAAGAAGCAGTTCGACGAAGAGATGTTGGCAAACCAATGCCTGAAATACTTCACCGATGAATGGGTGAAGTGGAAAGGCTGATGCGGCCGATCTCTTTATCATGTCGTTGCTTCTCGAGTTTTCTGAGTGATTCGTATGATCACAAATTCCGCCGGTTTCACTGGCGCAAATCCTATTTCCACAATTAATCGTCCATTGGCGATGTCGGTTTGCGTCATCGTCACGTTGTAGCCTACATTCACGAAGAACGCCTCCTCTTGTTTGGCACCTTTTAGACCGCCATTACGCCAGACCATGGTCAGAAAATTGGTGATCGATTGCTTCACGCTGGTCCACAAGTTTGCGGTGTTGGGTTCGAACACCGCAAACTGCAAGCCGTGATCCAATGATTGTTTTAGGAAGAGGAACAGTCGACGCACATTAATATATTTCCACTCCGGATCGCTCGACAGCGTGCGGGAACCCCAGATCCGAATACCACGATTGGCAGTGCGGAAATCCCGTAACACATTGATGCCCAGTGGATTGAGGATGTCCTGTTCGCCAGTAGTAATAGCCGTTTCTAGTTGCAGAACACCCTGTACGACTTCGTTTGCTGGGGCTGCCCACACGCCACGGGTGGCATCGGTACGCGCGTAGATTCCCATCGCGTGGCCAGAGGGAGGAATGCTGAGCAGCTCGCCCTCTGCGCCAAAAGGATCAGGCACCACCAACCATGGGTAATAGATCGCGGCCGCCGGGGTATCGAAATTCTGGCGATGGGTAACGGCTTCCTCGACATTGCTCTCCCGTGGTGTTTCGATCACAGCGAAGCGGTGGCCCGTTTTCTCGCAATGCTCTATCAACGCCTTCTGCACCATGATCGAAGTGCGGCCGGGCGCTGCTACCATGCTGACAATCTCTTCGTTTTCTGTTCTCTGCACGCCGGTGCGCGAGCCCAAGTCACCCAAAAATGCTGCGATATAGGTTGAGTCATCAATGTGGTCGAGGTCGTCCATTCCGTTGGTGAGTTGGCGCGCAGTGGCGGAGGAGAGCTGTGACATACGATTGAGAGTCCCTTCATCCGCTAGGGGAGTGCCATGGCTCGCGAGAGTGAGATCGGACAGACGGACGAGTTGCGATTCTCCCGAATCCGAGGCGAGCAGACTATCACGATTGAAGGTACCGACTATCTTTGGGCCATAGCGGGCATGGCTCGGCTGTAGGCCTAGATATTCGAAGACCTCAGATTCGACAACCTTTTCGTTTTCCAGGCGTTCAATGATGAGGTCATATTCCACTGACGCTGCAGTGGCAGCTGTGGGAATGGAAACAGCTAAAGGCGTGGCGAATGTGACTTCATTGGTGGCACTGTTGACAGAGTTCACGCAGTGAGTTGTGAGCCCAGCGCCCGCGCTAGAGAAATGAACGTAGCTTCCAGCTGACAAGCCGAGTACTGCATGAAGTAGGACGACTGTGTCGCCCACGGCGGTGTCCTTGGCAACAGTTGTGTTGAGCAGGCTGACTGGTCGAGCAAGGGTTTTAAGTTGATTGCCCCATAGCCCCTGATAGCGGGCATGCACGCGCAGGATGGGAATCTGTTTTAGGATGCTGGCACGCGTGCCGCTGGCAACTAGATGACCACCGCGTAGCAAAGAGCTCGCTGCCCTATCGATACGCCCAACCTTTTCAGTGGCAAAATGGCGTTCAATAGGTTCGGCAAATACGTCCGTTTCCGCGAACGTGGCGCTCGGTCCAATGATGCGGTAAACATACACGCGTAGGCCGCCGTTGTTGAAGAATCCCTGTAAAGCATGGGGGAGAGCACTGCGTCCTTCGGTAAACGTTCGATGGTCGAGCATGCTGCCGAAGACTCGATTAAACTCGCTGAAACTAGTTATCAACGTGGGTTTATTCACCGGACCCCGCTGCGTCACGCCTATCATCAAAGCAGTACTCGTACTGACGCCGGCAATAGGTGTATTGCCAGAAGAAGCTTCTTGGACATATACGCCGGGAGCAAGATATTCCATAGCAGGTCTCCTATCCGGCTAAGCCGGTGATTCCAGTGTTGAATGGGGGCGTGGTCGATGAACTGGTCAGCGCCACAAATCTCACTTTACACGTAAACTGAATCTCCGCTCGCAGTGCGATCTCGCAACGCAGCCAGCATGGTTTTCTCATTCATGGCACCCGCCCATATCGGGCGGAGCTGAAAGTGAGGCTGATCGACAATCGTCTTCCAGTTGCCACCCCACTCCAGACCCAAATCCATTCCCAGCGCGCCGACAGCCTTATATCTCGGAGAGTCAGGAAGGTATCTGGTGCCTTCGAAAACACCGATATCGAAGGCAATACCAAAGTTATGATTCGAGTACCCACCGCGCGCATTGGTCACTTTCGGTCCCTCCGCTGTTCGCCCTTTCGCGTAAAGATCCTCCTGCTCCACATAACTTCGCAGTCCACTCAATACCTTGATCTGAAGACCCGCCTGCGCCGCCTTCTGAACCAAAGCGCGAGCTATTGGTTGCACCTCGGGCAGAAGAGTGATGATATTTTTCTCACTGCGTGGATCGACCTCCGAGATTGCTTCAGCGGGTGCTACGCCAGCTATTTTCGGTTTCACAATTTCCGAGTAGATTGCGCCCCAAGTTTCCGTTCCGGCACGACCATCGACCTCCACGCCCAGCTTCTTCTGCACTGCACTAATCATTTCTTCCAGTGTCATATTAATGCTCCTGTCTTATGGTTTGGCGGTATACGCCGCATCTTGCAATGCGGGAGAATTTTTGGGAAGGGCAAAATCTTTGTGTAGCCCAAATCGGCATTTAGCGTGACTACTATTTCAGTTAGTATTCGCAACAATTTTCAGTGATAGCGGAGTTATGACATGCACGATGAGGAATTACTGCGCTACAGCAGACAAATCATGCTTCCGGAGATGGATGTCGCCGGTCAGCAAAAGCTGATTGAAGCTACGGTATTGATCGTCGGGATGGGCGGGCTCGGCTGCCCTGTCGCCATGTATCTGGCAGCTGCAGGTGTCGGGCATCTCATCATTGCTGATGATGACACGGTGGAAATCACTAATCTTCAGCGTCAGATAGCCCACAGTCAGGCGACTTTGGGGCAGGCTAAAGTGTTGTCGGCAGAGACCACTCTCAAAGGGCTCAATCCCACTGTGCGAATTACCGCGCTGATGCAGCGTCTGAGCGCAGCGCAAC
>JBBSPQ010000300.1:0-4343 GCA_038258585.1 Pseudomonadales bacterium | reverse complement strand
TATTCGCATATTCGTGAATCCTGCCGATGTCGCAGTGCTGAACGAAGCGAAAGAAAATAATGGCGACCACTGGCGCGTACTGCCCGATGAAGCATTGACTCGCGGCGGTTGCCGGATTGAAACGGAGCAAAGCGCGGTGGACTACACGGTTGAATCCCGCTTCACTGCGATGCTGGAGCAGGTGTTGTCGCGCGAACTGGGTCAGACCCATGACAGCAATGAATTGCCTGAAGAATTTGAGCCCGCCCCTCAGCCGTTGGTTAAGCGGGTGGCAGAACCTGTCGCAATGCCTTCTGAAGAGGAGGTAGAGCCAGGTCTGCTTGAGCAGGTCGAGAGTCTGCGCTCAGGACAAGGCGCAATCGATGTAGCGTCAGAACAATCGGAGAACTGAGATGCTCAGACAGAGCCTCGCCCAACGAATTAGAGAATATCAGCCGCGCCGTGCGCCCCGATTATTGCCGATCGTGGAAGGCCGTCTTACCCGAGTGGTGGGGCTGACGCTGGAAGCCGTGGGCTGTAATGTTTCTCTGGGTGGTCGCTGCAGTGTGAGCGATGGCAGTGGCCGTGAAATTGAAACTGAAGTAGTGGGTTTTGACGGGCCGAAGATTTATCTCATGCCGCTGACCAGCATCGACGGCCTGAAACCGGGCGCCCGCGTTATGCCGATTGAAGGCGATGATCAGATGGCTGTAGGCACTCCATTGCTGGGCCGGGTTCTGAACGGCCTGGGACAGCCTATCGATGGCAAAGGAGATTTGCCCGTTTTCGTTCCGGACCCGACTATTAAGAAATCCTCTGGCACGATTAATCCGCTGCAGCGTCAACCCATTCGTAAACCGTTGGATGTCGGCATTGCCGCCATCAACGCGCTGTTGTCGGTCGGGCGCGGTCAGCGTTTGGGTCTGTTTGCCGGTAGCGGCGTGG
Source organism: Pseudomonadales bacterium (assembly GCA_038258585.1). Taxonomy (GTDB): domain Bacteria; phylum Pseudomonadota; class Gammaproteobacteria; order Pseudomonadales; family Pseudohongiellaceae; genus UBA5078. The sequence goes on along the minus strand of JBBSPQ010000300.1, from coordinate 3,419 downwards.
GTAAGAGTGTGCTGCTGGGCATGATGACGCAATTCACGACTGCCGATGTAGTCGTTGTAGGGCTGATCGGAGAACGGGGCCGTGAAGTTAGAGAATTCATTGAAGAGATTCTGGGCGAGCAGGGGCTCGCGCGTGCGGTTGTCGTCGCATCGCCGGCCGACGATTCGGCCTTGATGCGTCTGCGTGCTGCAGTCCTGACCACAAAGATTGCCGAAGGTTTTCGCGATCAGGGCAAAGACGTCCTGATGCTAATGGATTCACTGACTCGCTATGCGATGGCGCAGCGCGAGATCGCACTGGCCATCGGCGAACCACCTGCCACCAAGGGTTATCCGCCTTCGGTCTTTGCCAAGTTGCCACAACTGGTCGAGCGTGCGGGCAATGCCGATCAGGGGCAAGGTTCAATCACAGCGTTTTACACCGTGCTAACCGAAGGTGATGATCAACAGGATCCCGTGGCGGACTCTGCCAGAGCCATTCTCGATGGTCACATCGTGCTGTCGCGAACGCTGGCCGAAGAAGGTCATTACCCTGCTATCGATATTGAGGCGTCCGTCAGCCGGGTCATGCCCAACATCGTGTCTCAGGATCATTTTGCCAAGATGCAACTTTTCCGCCGTATTTACTCCCGTTATCAACAGAACCGCGATCTGATCAGCGTCGGCGCCTATGTCGCCGGTTCGGATAAAGACATCGACTTCGCCATAGAACGAATGCCGCATCTGCGCCAGTTCATGCAACAGGGTTTGAAAGAGAAAGTAGGTTTTGATGAGGCATTGCAAGGACTAGGCAAAGTCGTAATACCAAATGCCAGAACAGCGGCGCCAGCCAACGTCACCCAGTTGCAGTCCCGCACCCAAAGTCATCAGACCACTCCGGCCGGCGCACAGCCCACCCGCACGAGTACGCTGGGACAACGATAAACCATGAAACGGTCGCAGCGCCTCAACGCCGTAGTCGAACTGGCGCATCGCAAAGCACAGGACGGCGCGCGGGCACTGGCCTACATTCAGCAGAAGTTGCAGGCGGATGAGCAGCAGCTGGAGCAATTGCATCAATATCTGCATGAGTATCGTACTTCTCTCTACAATCAAGCCATTAAGGGCATAAGCGCCCAACAATTTCGTATCCACAATAATTTCAGTGAGAACGTGGACCGCGCTATCGCCCAACAGAGTAATCAGGTTGCGACCGTCACCCGTCAGGTGGAACAGGTAAGGCAGCACTGGCAAGTGCTCGATGCGAAATACAAAGGTCTGCTGAAACTGAAGGATCGCTTGGTGCAGGAGGAGCGCGCGGTTCAGGACAAGCAGGAACAGAAGGAGCAGGATGAATACGCTGGTCGAATGCATGGCAGGGCTCGACGCTAGGGAGCCTCGGCGGTTGGCCAAGTAGTTGGCAAGGTAGTTGCTATTTGCAGGTATACGCATCATGCCTGCACCCGCTTCCGAGGTCAGGCAGCTGAGGAAATGCCATGGCCGTGTTCAACAACTTACTTCCAATATCTCTTCCCACTCCCACTCCCGCACGGGCGCCTTCAGAAAAGACTCCAGCCGCCAAGGTAAACGAGCGCGATTTGGTGCCTGTTAAAAAACCGGAAACACGCTCGGATAGCAAGGAAAACAAGACTGAGGAGTCAAAGAAAGCGTCCAGATTTGCAGATGTCTACGACGATGAATTGCAGGAACGGGCGGAAGAAGACAAAGCAGAAGACGTCATTCCTGAAACGATAGCAGTTGCCCAGGTGCAGCCGCAGGAAACGCTACAGGTTGAGACTGTCGCAGATGTGGAGGAAATTGAGAGCGGAAAGGCACTGCCGTTAGAAGGAGAATCTTTGCCGGTCGTCACCTCTACGATCAGTCAGGACGAAGTGCCAGTTGATACCCCCGGGTTTTTGCCGGTACCTGACATCGAAGTTTCTACTGCGCCACAGACTCCGGTTCAGACAATTACCAGTTCCCCGATAGCTGATCAGACATCAACGTCTGATGCGTCCCCTGTCGCTGTCTCCTCCACACAAGAAAGCAATGTGCCGCCTTTACCGTTGGCGGCAGTCGGCTCAGAAGATGAATTTGCAACATCGATCAACTCTTCTACTGCGGCCTCATTGGATGTGGTCCTTGCGGATACCGATTCCATCGAGGCACCGCTACAGACAGACACAGAGACATTGGCGGTAACGGCAGCACAGGAGGATGTCGATGCGGTGGTAGCCGCTCAGTTGCAGAATGATGCGCCGACCAGTCAGTCAACAGACCTTGCTTGGCAGTCCGATCTAGTGGATCGCGTCAAAGCATGGCGTGGTCTCGCTGGACAGGATTCTAGCGTCGGTGTTCAGCAGGGCAGCCGTCATGAATTCTCCATGAGTGGTGTCGTTACCAGCCAAAACGGTCAACTGCAGCAATTTGCGGAGTCACTGCGATCGGCGGTGAACGGTGCCGATGCGGCTCAGGCTATGGCGGCAGATAAACTCGCGTCGACGACAACGACGTCTACGACGGCAGTCTCGAACTCTACAATTGCGAGCACCACGACTGGGGCTAACGATGTGGTGAATGCCTGGCGCGCTGATGGCGGCATGACAGCAACGCCGGGTGCAACGGGCAAGGCTCCCGGTACACTTGGTTTCGCTCAGACCATGCAGGCTTCATCGTTTGGGCAGTCGCTCGGTCAGGCGGTGGGGGATAGTGAGTGGGGAGAAAGCATTTCTCAGCGAATCGCACTGCTGGCGGGGCAGAAGATCAGTTCTGCCCGCATTGATCTCGATCCGCCAGAGCTTGGCGCATTGACGGTGAAAATTACCGTGAACGGCGACCAGGCCAGTGTCAGCTTTCAGAGTCATCACGCGATTGTTCGTGATGCACTCGAACAGAGTTTTCCCCGCTTGCAGGATCTACTGGGGCAGCAAGGTCTGCAACTGGCAGACGCACAAGTCTCCGACAATCCGTCGGCTCGTCAGCAGCAGGAGCAGTCTGGTGGCGGTTCGAACCGATCAGCTGCCGTCAGTGAGCAGGAGCATTCGGAAAGCAGCAGCTCGCATACAGTGAAGGTCGCCACCAGTCTGGTTGACTACTACGCCTGATCTTTGAATGGCGTCAGTAATTTGTCGTTGGCGTGTGAATTGCTGGCACGCCTCGACAAATCGACATCAACGATAGTGCTGTGCTCCTCTACAACCCGCGCCAATAGGCCGTTTTGCACTGGCCATCCGCATTAATTCTGCTCTGGCACAACGTTTGCTTAACCACTCCGAGAAATGTTTTTTTTGACGGTGGTTAAATGGCAGACGATGACGAACAGGCAGTAGCAGCTCCGGCTCCCAAAACTAAAAAAATGCTCATAATAATTGCGGCAGTTGTTGTGCTACTGGGCGGTGGCGCTGGTGCTTGGTTTCTGTTGTTGGCACCCGGTGATAGCGG
>JBBSPQ010000299.1:0-4349 GCA_038258585.1 Pseudomonadales bacterium | reverse complement strand
GAGGAGGAATTTTTTACAAATTTAAGTGAATACTTTTTACGTTAAATCTTTTTCCATGTTTGTATATTTAAGACAAGACTTCTGGATCGCCTGCCGGAGTCTCAACGGACTTCCTTTCAACTATCTTCTTGCCCGTCTCGTCCTCTGATATGGTGATAGTTTCCACCCGCACAGCATAACGCCTTGGGAAGAATACGATGTCGTCAACCTGACCCATCGCTTTGATAACTTCGGCACCGAAGAAAACAATGAGTGACGAATAATAAATCCACAACATCAACACAATTACTGAGGCCGTTGCCCCGCCCAGTTCACTGAAGCGACTATTACCAATGTACCAGCTGATCATCGTTTTACCCGCCAACATCAGCAAAGCGATCAAAATTGTGCCCTTGATCTTGTACGATCTCTTAATCGTGACATCGGGGAGATAATGTAGTAGCGCATATATTTCCAGCATTGCAAGGCCAGCGAGAATGAGGTACTGCAGGGCACCGATGACCACTACTGCGATACCTGGAAAGGCGGCGGTTAGATAATTCTGCATCAGCACAATGGCCGAATCTATCACAAGCGACACGATCAAAATGAACCCAAGACTGAGAATGACACCCAGAGAAATTAGTCGGTTCAGAAGTTTCTTTATCAGCCCTTTTCCTTGAGCGGCCTTCACAGAAAATATTTCGTTAAAAGCTTCCTGCAATTGTACAAATATATTAGTTGCCGAAAACACTAGCACAAGCGTGCCTGCGATCAATTGGAAAGTGCTGCTGTTCTCCTCTTCCAGATTATCAAGAAGTATAGTAATTCCCTCGGCACCCTGTGGTCCAACCAACTGCGTAAACTGTTGCGTTATCTCCTTCTGAAAATTCACGTCGTAAGCAACAAGGCTGGCAATATGAACAGAAATTAGAACCATTGGTGCAATCGAAAAAAGGGCATAGAAGGAAAGTGATGCAGCATAGCGAAAACAATTGTCAGCCATGAAGTTTCTAACTGCGGCTCCAAGCACATTCCAACTATAGATCAATTTTCGCATAGATTATTTCATTATTGGGGGTCAGAAGCGTTCCGCTCCTCCACTTCCGTCTGAGGCTCATCATTGTCACTTTCTTCAACCTTATCCTGGTCGAAATTGAAATCAATCGTATTCTCGAAATTGGGGCGAAACGCTTCGATGAAAGCATTTTTCAATATGTTGCCGATTGTGGGCAGTACACCAGCGGAAATATCGCTGATATCGCCGCTTATGGGAACATTGCTGGCTAGTTGGTCAGTGCTTTGATTTTGAAGTATCTCGCTCATGAAGCCTACCAATGACTCCCATAACGCAATAATGGGATTGTCTTTATCTTCGATAATATCTTCTTTCCACTTGAACACGTCCAGCTCGTGAATAATTGGCTTCACATAGCCTTCCAGAGCACCGTCATGCGCCGCCAACTCTGTCACGACATCCAGACGCCCCCCTTCCACATCGAATGGAGCATAGGCGCTGATGAAGTTATCCAGCGACATTAAAGGCAGATCCAACATTCTGGCATTGAGGTCAAACGTTGGGTCTCGGAGGCTCGGGTTGAGTCTCATCGACAAGGTAATCTCAGTGCTTTCCATAACATTGGCGCTCGCTTCCACACTCGCCACCATGGATTCGCTCAGTTCTTCGCTATTGGACAAGTTCCAAGCATTGGCGTCGAGATTGGAAAGGAAGATGTCTATATTAGGATCGAAATCATAATTGCGAAAGTGAAGCTCGCTGTCACGGATCTGAACCTGATCTATGCGCAATGGCACCAGGTCGTCCAGAATTCCAAGCCACCCTCCCTCTCCGCCGGTTTGCTGGTTTTCTTCACTGGCGCTATCCACAATATTGATAACGGCGCGATTGACTTCCATTTGAGCCACAATGGAGCCACTCAACAAGGCTCTCCATAGCACAGAGAATTCTAGATTTTCGGCGGAGAACAGTGGAACTGGGACATCTGAATCAGTTTTTACGATCGCGATGTTCTCGATGCTATAGGCACCACGGAAAAGACTCAGATCAATGTCCCCAACTTCGCCGTCGTAACTCGGAGAGGCATCCAATTTACCATTTACGTAGTGCTGAATGGCAGGAGGCATTGCGGCACGCACTATAACAAGTACACCCACCACGGCGATGACGCTGAGCAATATTTTCTTCTTTTTCGTATTCATATTGTGAGCCCGGTGATAAATGACAGCCCTAAAACCGTAACACTTTTTATAAACTCGACAGCATTTCGTATGCCAACTTGAGAATAAAAAAAACCGGATAATCCTGGGGGAACTATCCGGTTAAAATCCCGCTATAAGAAGGGAAATACTTGGGCGCGGGATTCGGAGCTGGTGCTAACCTTCCTAGCAATCTAGCAATTAATTCGTATCAAATAGTCAACTCAGGTCAGACCCCTCCCATGAGTTGTCGAGCCAGAGAAATGACAAGAAGAATTAGAAAGATGGTGAATATCACTCTGGCAATGCTGGTAGCAGTACCTGCCACTCCGCCAAAACCGAGAAATCCCGCGATGACAGCCACAACAAGAAATACAAGAGTCCAGTAAAGCATAGTGTTCTCCATTAATTATCTGTAAAGCGTAAATTTATAAGCGCTGAATCCGTATGTGTTCGTACTGCAATTCACGATATTCTTTTCGTAATGTTCTTTCGTAAGCTGCTTAATGCCAGTATCGTGCCAACATCGAATTTCTATTTACTTTGCTGTCTGTCGCTCGCTCAAAGTATGTCTAGGCTCAACTACGGGCAACTCTTACCGATTAACAGGAAATAATTACACGTCCTCTGTAGTCATAACGATCGGCCTCTCTCTATTCTTTTTACACCCTGCAGCCCCTTTAATTAGCAGATTGGAGCGATGGCACATGCCTTGCACCACTCTGGTTGTCACTAAAACAAAGGAGTACTAATCATGAGCACTGCAACTAAAGCCGGAAGCACGGTAAAGAAAACAATTCGTAGGACAGTGAGAAAGGCGCCTCCAAAAAGCGAGATTGAATCTGGTCGTGATGCAGTCGCGGAAGCCTATGCGAACTTACGCAGCGCGAGAGATCATTTCAAAACGGCGACCTTTGCTGCAGGTGGAGAGATCAAGCACGAAGCCGATGAAAAAATTGATCAAGGCGTCGATAAGGCCCGAGAAATTTATACGACAACTGAGAACTACGTGAAGGCGCAGCCCTTGACCAGCGCAGGTATCGCGTTCGCCACTGGGGTGATCATTTCGCGAATTCTCGGAAGATAACCTGCATTTGAGTTATTCGAATAGAAATTTTCCCGCTGGAGGTGACAATGAACACCAATCAACTATTTAGCAAAAAGCAACCGCTCAAGACCGCATTTAGGTCCAGTATTTTTATCGCCTTGGTTTCCTTCGGACTTGCTGCGTGCAATGAGAGTGGCACGACTGAGATGTCCGACCCTCCCGCGATGCCAGCCAGCGATGCACCAACATCGCCGGAAGCTTCATCTGCCACCAATAACGTTCCTGAGGAAGTTTCATGCATGTCCTGTGGGACTGTGCGCTCAATTACTGCTGTCACTACAGAAGCCAAGGGCACCGGTGTGGGAGCGGCTATTGGAGCAATAGCCGGTGGTCTGGCAGGCAATCAGGTCGGTGGTGGTTCAGGGAAGAAGGTAGCGACAGCCGCTGGAGTAATTGGGGGTGCTGTGGCAGGCAATGCCATCGAAAAAAATCGCCGCGCCGAAGTTTCCTATGACGTGGTAATTGAGATGGATAGTGGTGGCGAGCGAGTTATCGCTGTCCCTGACGCAACTGGCATTACAGTAGGCTCTGAAGTAACCGTTCAGGGCACTGACATCTATCTGCGTTGAATGCGGGACTGAGTGAGAGACCAACTAGCTTAAAAGCAGGGAGTTGGTCTTGATTTACATCGCCGATTCAGTCACTTAGTTAATTCGAGGTTAATTCGAGCTGATCCAGCTGTTTTCTCAGATCAGCGAGACTCAGAGGCTTAAGTAGCCAAGAATCGATGTGGGGTGGTAGCATTTTTTCGGAATCGTGCGACTCTCCCGTAAGCAACACTACACTTCCAGCAGGGTGTATTTCTTTTGCCGAAGCAGCCAACGCTATACCCTCTCCATCAGGCAGATGCAAATCTGTCAGAATCAGGTCTGGTCGATGCTCTCGACACTGCTCCAACGCCTCTTTGACGGAGAACGCTGACACAACTTTTGAACCGAGCAACTCTAATAACATGCACGTCGCATGGTTTGCGTCAGGGTTGTCTTCTACTACCATAATGAGTTTCTGACGTTCACTTGAATGCCGAGTTTTGTAAGCATCGAGG
>JBBSPQ010000298.1:0-4357 GCA_038258585.1 Pseudomonadales bacterium | reverse complement strand
TTTTTGGCGATACGCTGAGTAATTATGTCTCAGGGGATCGTGGTTACATTGTCGCTAATGCTAACGTCGCAGCAGCAACCGTTTCAGAGCCATCGATTCTGCTACTGAGTGCAATGGGGCTATTCGGGCTATTCGCCACCCGCAGACGCACACGTCGCGTGAGGTCCTAGGTCTTAGAGACTGCTAAACTGGAGCTAGAACCGCCTGAATAGGCGGTTCTATAGGGTGCGAGCTGATTCACGAATTATGACCCACGATTGTACATGCGCCGCCAAGTGCCGTGCCCACAATTACCACCGCAATAATTTGTGGTCGGCGGCAGACTGGACCATGCTGGACCGAAAAGTAAACCGCCCAGCAACCGCGCTGGCGAATGAGTGACTAGCCTATATGTGACTGGTCAATAACTGACTAAGGCAACAATCGAACCGGCATCGTCATGGCCCCATTGCCAGCGGAATCCCAAGCCGCGAATCGAACCCACGACTGGTCTCCGCCTGGAAAAGGAATCTCAAATACGTGACTTCCAAATGGCGGCAGATCGGTGGCGGACACAATAGTTCTCTCCGTTCGCTCGCCATCCCCGTACACGACTTCGACAAAGTCCAGAGGAAAGGTCCACTCCACTGTTGCTTTTAGGGTGCGCTCAGCACCGGTGCCGACATAGTCGTGCTCAGGAATCAGTACTTCGCCAGAGCTAACAAAATAGTCACCACCTTTCAACGCATTGATGATTGGCGAGTAGTCGCTCCCTTCTGGCAGGGCATCCAGTTTTAAATAACTGACGGGGCCGTTGGCATAGATATCGTCACCGGGTGCCTTGAAATAGGTTTCCGTAATTGCCAACAAATACTTAAGCTGCAAGTCGGTATCGGCTATCCAGTTATTCATCTCGTCCAGCAGAGGAATGACCCGGTAGTCAGACAAGCGCTTTTCGGAGAGATCTGACCCCATGCCCCAACGCCAACCAACACCGCGATAGCTGTCATTGAGAAACTGGGTTGAATCGGCTACGGCGTCGGGATAACCGGTGGAGCCTTTGGCTCGAGGATGCGGCATGTAGATAAGCATGTCCTCGGCCTCTACCATGGCCATGATGTCCTCGGCGTTGCCCACGTTATACATCTGACCATATTGTGGATGTTGAGTCACCAGCGGCGTGTCAGGTGCTCTCTCATCGACGTAATAAACAGGGTGCGAGAACAACAAGTCCCAGTGACCACCAAGAATATTGCTATTCTCCATTTCCGGCAGCACCATGAAGTCGCTGTCCGAGTGCCGAAGTGCGCCTTCAAAAAGCCAGTGTTGTTCTTCCAGCTGGGTTTCTTCGCGCGGTCGATCTACTGGCCCCGCGATATTGATTCCAGCGGAGCGCAGCACCTCAAAATCTCGCAAACGGCTGTCGAGACTTCCCGTCGCCATCAGATTGCGCCCCATGTCAGTGTGGTAATGGCTGCCCATGACTTTATAGCCAGGCAGCGCCTTGTAAATATCATTGTGAGTGAACTGCAATGCCTGATCAAAGGTGCGCTCCGAATCAGAAAGAGACGGCAAGAAATACCCCACCATTTGCTGCTGTGAACCGGGTGGCGCGCTGTACAGCGACCAATTCGCCATGTACCGCTCAACGACTTCCTGCTCGCCTTGACGAATGCCGATGCTGAAAGAATTGTCTGCATCCTTGCGATACCAGTTATTACCTACGTTGATCTCAATCTCGCGTGCCCAGAAAAAAGTGTGTGGCGGTGGAAAGGCTGCAATCGATCCGCCATTGGTCTTCGCAACTACCAAACGGTTGGCAGCGGTAAGGGGAACGGGGTTTTCGTTGTCAGGACCGGTCAGGCGGTAACGCTGCATCTGATTGCTTGTGTCGCGCCAAGACACGGAGGAGGACGCATCCAGATCGAGCCCCGAGATACCGACGTCATACTTGTAGGCCACCGATGGCAGCGTCGTTGACGCAACAACTTCGGCGCGAATCAGGTTCGTGCCTTCGTACACCGTGAGCACCAGCTCGCCAGCGAAAGAACCAAGACTCACGCCAGGGAAATGGACTTCTATCCGAGCGCCGTCCAACGCTACTGAGCAGGACTCGACATTGAAAGCGATACTTGCACGCCGTATTTCGCCGGGAGAGCGCGGCAGTCCTGGTTGCCCGGCCACTCCGTCCGCCGGAGGTGGGTTGCCACCACCAGTTTCGGTGCGCAGATCAAGCGGCGCATCCCAGAACACATCCCACTTATACAGATCAACGACTTCCTGAGTGAGCTCAACGCCGAGATCCCGAAGTGGTGCCAGCTGCTGATTGCTGATGCGCCGGTAGCCCTCAACGATATCGTACTCAATGTGAGCGTCTGTCAGCACTGTCGTCCAGTTGCCGGCCTCATTTCGTAACTGTAGTGCTCGAATGAAGGGTTCACTATTCTCGATAGCCAAGTCCATTTGCAATTGCTGATTGTCGGTTCCCGACCATTCGAGCCTCAATCCACCGTTCGCATTTGTTGCTTGGATACCCGACGTGGACTGATAGCTAGTGAGATCGCAGGAATTGATTTGCGCCAGCGCATTGTCATTACCGAGTAGGCAAGCAACGACGATGCGCAGGGAAATCGGAATGGTGAGACGGTTATTCTTAGTCATAAGTGCGCCGTTGCACCGTCCTGAAAACGAAAGACACACTTTCGGGACCATGGCTTATTGTATTTGTTGTTGGCCTGTTGTTGACTACGAACAGGGAATTAATATCGAGAATAAGAGTCTTTGAATAGGAAGTCCATGCGCAGAATCAAACCAGGACCGTAATCTTTTTCGCGAAGTTTGTTTGGATTCCTTTTATATAGGTCGATACGAAATCACCTTTTCCGAATACGATGCGTTCACTCAGGAAACAGGAATAGCTGTTCGGGAAGGATCATGGGACACTCCGGCTACAGATACTTCACTTTTGAGCCGCGCCTCGCAGATGAGTGCGATACCATATCAGAATGTAGGGTTCAGGCTCATCCGCGAACCATAATGCATGGAAAATCAACGCCATATAGATGTTAAATCGGTGTAAAGGCCAAAGTAATCAATGGAAGAAAAAGAATTTGAAACAGAGTGGTGCTTACTCCAAAACCAGTTTGATAGTTATGAGAAACACTCTCTCTATATAAAACTATTGAGCGTTATTGTCTTGTTGGCGGCGGAGATATCAGACGAAGTAAACATTTTTATTGCTCTGATATTAGCCGTGCTATGGCTTCAAGATGCAATTTGGAAGACGTTTCAGTCACGCATAGAGCCAAGGTTGCTACAGATCGAGAAATATATTTCAGAAAGAAGTCAGCAGAGTGCATTTCAATTTAACAGTGAATATCAAAGGGTTCGTTTAAGCGGTTTATCCCTAATTGGCGAATATCTTCGCCAATCAATTAGACCTACGGTGGCTTTTCCTCATTTTGTGTTGATACTAATTTCAGGGGTTCAATTTGCACTTTAGTGCATTAATTTTCGTTTATCTACTCAATGTTCTATTGCCTATGCCAATTCAACAGGAATAAATTTGAGGGCCACACCATTGTTGCAATAACGTAAACCTGTGGGATGCGGGCCGTCTTTGAAAATATGTCCTTGGTGGCCTCCGCAGCGAGCACAATGGTATTCTGTGCGCGGGACAAGTAAAACCAGATCGACTTTCGTTTCAACATGACCGTCAATCACATTATAAAAACTCGGCCAGCCTGTCCCACTTTTAAATTTCGTTTCAGATTTGAATAAAGACAGATCACAGCCCGCGCACGCAAAAATGCCTTTGAGCTTTTCGTCATTCAAAGGACTGCTGAACGGCTTTTCAGTTGCTTCCTTGCGCAAAACGTTGAATTCTTCGAAAGTTAAGCGCTCTTTCCACTGCGCTTCACTCAGATCTAGTTTTTCAATATCGCCGCTCGTAGGGCCAGCGTCAATATGGCTATTCTTCACACCCCAAACAGCTACTGGAATGGCTATCAGTGCTGTTGCTCCTGCAGCTGCCAATAGAAATGTTCTGCGAGTGATCATAGTGTGCTTCCTTTATTACATTGTATTTGAATGGGCTCATATTTCGGCGATAGCATTGAAACGTATTTTTTACTGCCCTATATGGAGACTTTAAAGGAGATAACCGGATAGACCGTAACATTATTCCATTTCTATTACTGACATCGTTCAGCGCGCCTTATTCATCTTGGCCTATGCAGCAGAAAAGTCCAGTCCCGATCGCGACTCCTATAGCCACGATCTGAACCGCCAAAAGGCAATACCCGCCGTCACGGTTAAAATCCTGCTTTGAACAAGCGCCACTGTTATGACGGCGAATTTTTTTATACGTTTTCCAACT
>JBBSPQ010000297.1:0-4365 GCA_038258585.1 Pseudomonadales bacterium | reverse complement strand
TGGCACTGTGTTAAAACGCCAGATTTGTTCACCCGTGTCTGGATTATAGGCATCGATGAAACCTCGGGTCGCATACTCGCCACCTGAAATGCCGACGATCACCTTGCCATCAATGACCAATGGCGCCAGCGTGGCAGAATAGCCGATACGATAATCGGCCAATTCAACATCCCATAACACTTCTCCTGTGCGCCTATCCAACGACAGCAAATGGGCGTCAAGCGTGACCATAAATAGACTCTCACCGAGCATGCCAAAACCACGATTAACTGGCACTGTTGCCCCGTAAGTAAGATTGTCTGGCAATTCACGTCGGTACTCCCAGAACTCACGCCCTGTGTGGGCATCAACGGCCCAAGCATAGTTGTTAGAACCCGTGACATAGAGTACGCCGTCTATCAGCATGGGTGTCGTCTCAAAACCGCGACCCCGCGTGGTAGTGCCTGTCTGAAAGGTCCAAGTTGAAACGAGGTTTTGCACATTATCGGGGGTGATCTGAGTAAGGGGACTATGGCGTTGACCGGTGTAATCACCGGAAAATGTCGGCCATTGATCCGGCTTGGTCAAGCCCGCCAAGATGTCCTGATAACTGACACCAGTGCCGGCATTCTGTGCGGTTGTGATGCCGGGATAAAGTACAAAAATCGTGAATGCCACCAAAAGGGATCTTGATAAAGCAGCTGACATAGATAACCCCTTCCCATTAGTTGGCAGTATCTTTAGCGATATTCGCCAGGTATCCCAAAATATTATTCAAGTCACTTTCACTCAGATCACTGGCGGCAAACACCGGCATGAGTGATTCTGTTTCACGAATGAATTCCTGCAACTGCGACATCTGGTAGCCACGTAGCTGTTGTTCACTGTTCATTATCTGAATCGAAAAGGCATCTACGCTTTTTAACGTGCCGCGAATCTGAGTACCGTCATTTATCACCAGAGTGACGGGTTTGTAACGCGATGCTATTAGCGCACTTGGATCTCGTACGGCACTTGTCAGCAGATCCTTGGAGCGAATTACCGCAATGAGAGAGAGGTCTGGGCCCATACTTCCTCCCTGCCCGTTAAGCCGGTGACAACTGGCACATATCGAATTGAAGAGTCTCTCTCCGCGGTCGATGTCGGCACTGGAATCAATCACCAATGCTACCGTACTGATACTGCGCAAGTAGGCGACGATGGCCCAGAGTTCATTGTCAGGCGAGGGACTGGCAGGCATGATGCTGCCCGGTACACCCTCTCTAACGGTCTGAAATACGCGATGATCTTCAACACCTGTTGCCCAGAGCAGGGTGAGGTCCGGCGCAATAATACCTTTGGCATCAGCGCCATGGCAGGTGGCACAGCGCGCACCATATAGCGCCTCACCCACCCTGATTGCACCTGTATCGCCAATATAGGGATTAGCGCTCTGTGCAAGCACCACGATGGGCGCGAAGAAAAGCAAACTAAAGCGAAGCAATGGTAAGCAAAGTGATCGTAGTCGGAGCATAGTCAGTTATGCGTTCTTGTTGAAGGAAGGCGATTCAAGCGGGTCGTGGCAAATACAATCATGTCACTAGTCGACTACCGTGATGTAGATATTTTCATAGGTGAACATAGCTCCATCACTCGCAATGCCACGCAAGACATACTCTCCAGGCTCATTGAAAGTCACCTCTGATGTCCAGCGATTATTCGGGGGCACCTCAGGTATCTCGAAAGGCGGGGACCATGGCGAGTTACTATAAACACGCGTATCCGTCCACGTTTTAAACTGCTCCGGCATGAAACTCACCTGTTGCGCTGGGCCTCGATACACTGACCACGAAAAACGCAGACCGGGGCCACTGCTGGCCACGATTGAAGATGGTGGTCTGTACAACTGATCCAACGTGGTTGGCGAACGGCTTTTTCTGCGTGGCGGTAAATCATCAGGGTCATTGGCAATTGCCGCCAACGCCAAAGTTTGCCCGGCACGTACCGTTCGACGAGTCTCTCCTTCCACTCTGAGTTCTGGCGAAATGTTCGTTCTCAATGAATCCGCGAGACTGCCAAAATTACCGCCAATCTCGGTGGAAATGACCTGGGGATCGATCATGTAATCATACTTTAACGTGGCGTAAGCACGATGCACCTTACCACGGGACTTCAAGGTCCACACAAGATCCTGTTTGGCAAAATCCGCAGGCACATCAACTGTGAACAGAAAAGGATTGCGACGCGGATAAAAGTGCGTTGGCTGCCCGTAATCGGCGCTGGCGAAATTATAGAAGTCTTTACTCAAGTCATCTTGAACCCCTGGTCCTGACAACGCGAAATAATTGTCTGGTCCGATCGGAATATCAAACTCCTGCTCCCAGTTTGAATTCATATACCCGAAAAACAGTTTGTAGGATCCATCCTCGTTCTCCCACCAACCTTCGAACGCCGGTGAGACAATCTGATCCTTCAGCTGCATAAACACTGTTTGTGCCTGAGCCATCGAGATCATAAACAGACTGCTCACGAGCATAAATAAAACGGCTAAGCTCGACGATTTTTTGGCAATACTTCTGACGACCATTATAGATTCCCCTCCTGCGCAACAGACTGAGTCGCTGGTGTGACAATGGGCGCCCAGCATAGCGGGCAGGCAATGTCATAATCATTTTTGTCTTTTAAACGCTCACGACGGGTAGCCATCTCGGCCTGAAACTGTTCTTCGGTCAACGATACCGAATAACCAAGATCAATAAACATATTGGACACGGAGCGGCGGCCACCACCAGCCCAATTCCGAGGATCAGCAAGGTTGGGGTTGGCAGAGGTAGTGTCGAGATAGCCGATCGTATGCAAAATTGTCCCCTTAGGCAGTAGCGGCGCGTAGTCGTCTTCGTAAACATATTGCTTCACCCAGTTGTGATCGTAGCCAACACAGTTGAGTGTGAACTGATTATGTCCCCAGATGGCTTCCATACACATCCTAACCCCGGGCGCATGCAGGTGCGGTTCGAAAGCGATTATCTTGGTGTGCTCTTGCAGCACAACATAGTTATGAACTTCCTGGTTAGCTTTGTTGGGCACAATGTCAATATCGATGCCGTTGCCTGTTCTGGGGCCACGTCGACTATATTCCGGCTCATAGTCGCGCGGGAAAAACACAATCCCAAATTCCAGATAAGCCGTGGTTTCCCTGCCGTTGGAATGCATGTGAGCCGCCTCAAGATGCAGCGCAGAATTTGCTTGCAATAAACGACCCGCTTTCTCCGGGAAAATATCCGGATTACGCCCTACTTCATGAATGGGCCAACTGACCACGTCATCTTGCTTAATTGCCGTCCCCTCTTCAGTCAACGCTCCACTGGTGTAGGTCAGGTGGTGGAAAATATAGCGACCACCCACCGTCGTGTTGCCAGCATCGACGGGAATATCATTCACTTCCCGCACCTGAATCGCTGCTACGTAACGATCTTCGGTAAGCCCAGTGGGAATCAACCCAACATCACCCCACCAATCTGACCCCACTGCAGCACGCGTCATATCCACAGAGCGCAGCACCAGATCCGGGGTGCCAATGGTCCAGTCATTGGATTCGTTGAACACCAATGCAGGGGGCGCGTCTGCGCTGTTCCCTTCCACCGCTTCGTTATCTACCCAAGCTTGAATCAGCGCGAGATCTTTATCAGAAAGGGAATAATCATTCTTGAATTGAGTAATGCCGATGTCCTTCTCTGCGAAGAAAGGAGGCATGGCGCCAAGACGATCTCTAATGGCCGTTCGATAGCGAATCACTGGAGCCCAAGGCTTCACTTCATCGTAGGTAATAAGCGACATAGGACCACCCCCGCCTGCGCGGTGACAATTCTGGCAGCTATTCTGCAGAATCGGTTGAATGTCCTTGTGGAAGGTCACGCTCTTAGGGTCAATCCCAAATTCCTGAGCGTCATAGTAATGAGGCTGATGATTCTCAATGCTGGCATCGTGAGACTGAGCAAACGCAGACGTCGAATAAACCAATGGGACAGTTAACACTGCGGTAAGCAGATGACGAATATTCATCTTGTACACCTCTAAAGTTATTCTTGTTATTTGCCAAGAGTGACACTACTTTGCGGATAAATTCTAGCACTCTTCCCATTCAAACCAAGCTTTCTATCATCGATTAAATCGCGATAACGCTCGTCATTCTATCGACATGTTTCAGCCCTACTGCGGCTCTGCTGCCCCCGCTTCTTGCAATAAGCGCACTACGGATTCATAGCGCCTTGCCCTGGCGGTGCTCAACGCACTCTGCTTCGATGCGTCAGTCAGATCTATCGCTGCACCGGACTCAAGGGCAAGGGTAACGGCGCTGAAAACCAGGGCCTCGGTGTCCTTGTCTATGCGACCAGCCCGACGATCTTC